>JALZKG010000467.1 GCA_030859365.1 Gemmatimonadota bacterium | reverse complement strand
CTCCATGACCCAGCTCCGTGCCCTTGTTCCGTATCTGCGCCCCTATCGGGCGTCGATCGGCGTCGGCCTGCTGCTGGTGGTGGTGTCCAACGCGCTGACGCTCGCGGCGCCCTTCTTCATCAAGCAGGGGATCGACGCCCTGGAGCGGCCCACCGGAGCCCGCGAGGCGATTACGCGCTTCGCCCTGCTTACGGTGGGAGTCGCGCTGCTCGGTGGCGCGGCACGCTTCGGGATGCGCCAGATCCTGAACGGGGTGAGCCGGCGCGTGGAGTTCGATCTCCGCAACGACTTTTTCGCCCATCTGCTCCGGCTGGACGCCGGGTTCTACGGCTCCACCCAGACCGGAGAGGTGATGAGCCGCGCCACCAACGACATCCAGGCCGTCCGGATGGTCGCCGGTCCGGCGTACATGTACCTGGCGAACACGGTGGTGGTCTCCCTCTTCGCCCTCTCCCTCATGGCGTGGATCGACGCCCGCCTCACGCTGGTGGCACTCCTCCCCATGCTCGCCCTTCCGCCGGTCACCGCCTTCTTCGGCGGGGTGATCCACCGCGAGTTCGAGCGGATCCAGGAGCACTTCGGCACCCTTTCGACCACCGCGCAGGAGAACCTCGCCGGCATCCGCATCGTCAAGGCGTACGGGGAGGAGGCGGGGCAGACGGAGCACTTCCGCGCGCTTTCCCGGGAGTACGCGGACCGCAACGTGGCGCTCGCCCGCGCTTCCGGCGCCTTCTACCCTTCGCTCACCTTTTTCAGCGGCACCGCCATGGCACTCGTCCTGTGGGTGGGCGGGCGGGCGATCCTGGCCGGGAGGATCAGCGTCGGCGACTTCATCGCGTTCGGCCTCTACCTGGGGATGCTCTCCTGGCCGCTGATCTCGCTCGGCTGGGTGGTCAACCTGTTCCAGCGCGGCGCCGCCTCCATGGGGCGCGTCGGCCGGATCATGGCCACCGAACCGCGCATCCGCGAGCCGGCGGCGCCGCGGCTCCCCGAGCGGGTGCGGGGCGAAATCGAGTTCCGGAATGTCCGCTTCCGCTACCCCGGCACCGAGCGCGAGGTGCTCCGCGACGTGTCGTTCCGCGTCCCCGCCGGCTCCCGGCTCGCCATCGTCGGAGGCACCGGATCGGGGAAGAGCACGCTGGTCGCGCTGCTGGCCCGCCTCTATGATCCCACCGGCGGCGAGGTGCTGGTGGACGGCGTGCCGGTCCGCGAGTGGCCGCTGGACCGGCTCCGGGCCGCCATCGGCGTGGTTCCCCAGGACGCCTTTCTCTTTTCCACCACCCTGCGGGAGAACCTCGCCTGGGGCTTCGACGAGCCCGACCCCGGGGCGGAGGAGAGCCGGGTCCGGGAAGCGGCGGGGATCGCCCAGCTCCACGAGACCATTGCCGGCTTCCCCGCCGGCTACGACACCCGGCTGGGGGAGCGGGGAATCAACCTGTCTGGCGGGCAGAAGCAGCGGGCGACCCTTGCGCGCGCCATCGCCCGGCACCCGGCGATCATGGTGCTCGACGACGCCCTCTCCGCCGTGGACACCCATACGGAAACGGAGATTCTCGCGGGGCTGCAGGGAGAGCTCGCAGACCGCACCTGCGTGGTGGTCAGCCACCGCGCCACCGCGGTCGTGGGCGCCGATCGGATCGTGGTGCTCGACGACGGCCACCTCGTCGAGCAGGGGACGCACGAAGAGCTGCTCGCCCTCGGTGGCGGCTACGCCACGCTGCAGCGCCGCCAGCTGCTTGCCGAAGACCTTGACTTGGACGTCGACTCCATGCTTGCACCTGCGGCAGACGAGGTCTAGATTGGCGGCGCCTCACGTCTCCCTTCGCGCCCCCGCATGATCGAGCTCCGACTCTACCTCGATGGAGAAGAGAGGGACACCGAACGCCTGCGCGCCGTGCTGGCGCGCGAGGGGTTTCGGCTCGTCGCCGCGGGCGATCCGGACTCGGAAGTCGTCTCAGTCGTCGGCTTCGCGACCGAGCCATCAGGCGAGGCGCAGACGACGCTCGGCCGGATCGAGGAGCTGGAGCGCCGCGTGCTGGAGCTTCGCAACCTGGACGTCGCCAAGTCGCGGTTTCTGACCAACGTGTCGCACGAGCTCCGTACGCCGCTCACCGCGCTGATCACCTACGGCGAGATCCTGCGCGACGGCCTTCTCGGCGAGCTGAACGACCGGCAGCGCGACGCGGTGGAGTCCATGATCGGCTCGTGCAGGCAGCTGCTGGCGATGATCGAGGAAATCCTCACCTACGCCCGCACCAATGCGCGCGCCATCGAGCTGCAGCCGACGGAGTGGGAGGTCGGCGAGGTGGTCGGCACCGTGTACGACATGAACGCCTCGCTGATCCGCCAGAAGAACCTGGAGTACGACCTCCACATCCACGACACCCTCCCCCGGGTGCGGGCCGACCGCGAGAAGGTGGCGCACGTGCTCGGCAACCTGCTCGGCAACGCCATCGACTTCACCCCGCGCCGCGGGCGCGTCTGCGTGGAGGCCCGCCGCTCGGGGGAGGACCCCGCCTGGCTGGAGTTGCGCGTGCGGGATACCGGGATCGGCATCGCTCCGGAACACCACGAGATGATCTTCCAGGAGTTCGCCCAGGTGGACGCCTCGCGGGCCCGGATGCACCACGGCACCGGTCTCGGGCTGGCCATCGCGCGACAGTTCGTGCAGCTGCACGGCGGCCGCATCTGGGTCGAAAGCGAGGTGGGGAGCGGGGCCTGCTTCACCTTCACCCTTCCCACGGTCGAAGCCGAGCGCCCCGACGGCGAGTTGGCGTGAGCGGTCGCGCCTCCGCGGCCGCGACCATCCTGCTGGTCGAGGACAACGACACCATCCGCGAGGCGTTCACCATCC
Organism: Gemmatimonadota bacterium; assembly: GCA_030859365.1. GTDB lineage: Bacteria > Gemmatimonadota > Gemmatimonadetes > Longimicrobiales > Longimicrobiaceae > JALZKG01. Next base: position 305 of record JALZKG010000467.1, on the reverse strand, counting down.
TGCTGGAGGACAGCGGCTATCGAATCGTCCAGGCGGCGAACGGCGCCGCTGCCCTGCAGAGCGCCGAGATCGACCCGCCCCACCTGATCCTGATGGACCTGGGGCTCCCCGACGTCGACGGGCTGGAGCTCGTGCGGACGCTGGCCCGGCGCGGCGGGAGCGCGCCCATCGTCGCGCTGACCGGACGCGCGCTGGAGACCGACCAGGCGGCGTGCCTCGCCGCCGGATGCGCCGGCTACGTCACCAAGCCGGTCGACACCGAAGAGCTGCTCCGCCTGATCTCCACCTTTCTGGCGGGCTAGCGC
>JALZKG010000453.1 GCA_030859365.1 Gemmatimonadota bacterium | reverse complement strand
CCAGCACGTCGCACGCTCCTCGGATCACGTCCCGACCCTCCACGTTGCCCACGAAGTGGAGGTCGGGCGAGGCGGCGAGCAGCGGGTAAGACTCCACCGCGAGCTCGTTTCCCTTTTCGGGCTCCTCGCCGATGTTGAGCAGCCCGACCCGCGGGTTTGCGACCCCCATGATGTCCTGGGCGTAGATGGTGCCGAGGAGCGCGAACTGGAGGAGGTGGAGGGGCCGGACGTCGACGTTGGCGCCGGAGTCGAGCACCAGCACCGGGGCGCCCGCGGTCGGGAAAATGGTGCCGATCGCCGGGCGGTCTACTCCCGGTAGCGGACGCAGCAGCACGAGCGAGCCGGCCATCACCGCGCCGGTGGAGCCGGCGCTGATAAAGGCGTCGGCCCGGCCCTGCTTGTGCAGGTTCAGCCCGACGGCGATGGATGAGTTCGGCTTTCGGCGCACGGCCAGCGCCGGCGGATCGCCCATGCCGATCCGCTCCGGGGCGTGGACAACCTCGATGCGGTCACGGGGTGCGTCCGGATGGCCGGCGAGAGCCTGCTCGATGCTCTGCTCGTCCCCCACCAGGAGGACGCGGAAGTCGCCCCCTAGCTCGCGCAAAGCTCCGATCGCGCCTTCAACCTCCACGGTTGGGGAACGGTCGGAGCCCATGGCATCGAGCGCGATCCGCATGGAGCGCGGCCGCGTCTAGAACTCTTCGACTTCGAGCCTCTGCTCGCTGCGGTAGTACCCGCAGTTCGGGCAGACTCGGTGCGGGAGCTGCGGATCTCCGCAGCGTGGACAACTGCGAAAGGCCGGCATGGCGGCCTTGACGTGCGTGCGCCGCTTGCGCTGGCGCTGCTTGGATTGCCGTCTTTTCGGTACAGCCATCGGAAACCTCTCGGGTGATTGCGGTCAGTCCAACGTGATCTTCTTCAGCGCATCCCACGGGCTCGGCTCGGCCTCGGGGGCACACCCGCACGGCGCCTCGTTCCGGTTGGCGCCGCACCTAGGGCAGAGCCCGCGGCAGGCTTCGCTGCACAGCGCGAAGGCGGGCACGGCGAGCACCACCTGTTCACGCACCACCTCCGACAGATCGAGCTCGACGCCCCGCTCCGGAAGGGGGTACGACTCGTCGTCGTCCGGCTCCACGGAGGACGCGGTTTGGAACCAGAGCCCGACCTCCTGTTCGAGGGGAGCCCGGACCACCGTCAGACACCTTCGGCACTCCATCTCAACCGCCGACTCGAGGGTGCCCCGCACCAGGATCCCGTCACCGGCGTACTGCGCCGTGAGATCCACCCGCAGTGGCTCCAGCAGACGAGGCTCCAGCCCCTCCCACAAGGCGTGGTCACCCGGAACCTCTTCCCGGAGCCGCTGCTCACACTGCTCCAGCCCGAGCAAGTTCAGTTTCAACATAAACGCTGAGTCTATGCAGAATTCCACCGGCTGTCAACGGGCGCGAAGCTGCGCGTCAGCGGCCGTTGGCCACCAGCTCCGCGTCGCTGAAAAAGAAGCGGATCTCGTTCGCCGCGTTCTCATCGGAATCCGAGGCGTGGATCGCGTTGCGCCCCTTGGACTCGGCGAACAGCCGACGAACCGTTCCCTGCTCGGCCTCAGCGGGGTCGGTGGCGCCGATCGTCTGCCGCAGCCGCGCGACTGCATCGTCGGCGTGCAGCGCCAGGGGGACCACCGCACCCGAAGTCATGAATTCGACGAGCTCCCCGTAAAAGGGACGTTCGCGATGCACGGCGTAGAAGGCCCCCGCCTGCTCGGCGGAAAGGCGCGTCATCCGGGCGGCAAGGAGGCGAAAGCCACGTTCCTCGAGGAGGGCGAGGATCTTTCCGGCGTTACCTGCCTGGACGGCGTCGGGCTTGATGATGGCGAGGGTGCGGAAGCCAGCGGGCATGGGATCAGACACGTTGAATGTTAGGATCCGAACAGCTTGCGAATGATGTCGCCGCGCGTCAGAAAGCCGGTGAGCCGTCCGTCGCTGACCACGGGGAGGCGCTCCACGTCCTTGTTGACCATGATCCCCGCCACCTCGGTGAGCCCCTGGTCTTCGGTGATGCACATCACCGAGCGCGACATGATCTCCCGCACCGGCGTGTCGGATCCGTCGGCGCCAGGCGCTTCGTCGTCATTTCCTCTGCGGCGCCGCGACGCGAGGAGGTGGCGGAGGAGGTCCCGGTCGGTGACGATCCCGAGCACCTCCCGTTCCTCACCGACGACGGGCACCGCGTGCAGCTGGTGCTCCGAAACCAGTCGGAGGACCTCGCGGACCGGCGTGTGCGGATAGACGCGGTGCACGCGCGGCGTCATCACGTCGCGCACGGCCAGCCTCGGAGGGATGACGACGTCGCAGAGGCCGGGGACGCGCAGCACCTCTTCGGGCGAGTTGGCGCGGACCAGCGCCTCCACGACGTCGTCCCGCCGCAGGACGCGAGCGAACGCGGCCACCGTCTGCAGGTACAGATCCGCCGCTGATGGCGGGGCGAGCACCAGTATTACGATCTGCGCGGTCGCATCCACGTCGTCCGGGGCGGCCGCCACCGGATGACGTGTGACCCCCAGCGCGACCGTCATCCGCGGCACCGCTTCGGTGCGGAGGTGGGGGAGCAGAACCCGTCCTCCCACGTGGATCACGTCGCGGATGCGGCGGGCGTCGAACAGCTCTTCCAGCGCGTCCGGGTGCTCGACCGCCCCGGTCTCCGTCAGCCGCGCGGTGAGCGCCCGCAGCGCTTCTCCCACGCTGTGGACGTCGAGAGGCGCTAGCATGTGCTCCGGCCGGAGCACGTCGCCCAGGCGGAGCGGAGAGGCTCCGCCCGGGGCGGCGGCCTCGCTCAGAGCGCCTCCTGGATCAGTCCGACCACGTCCAGCGGGCGCTTGGCGACGCCGATGCCGTTGTCCTCAAATGTCTGGATCTTCTCCGCGGCCGTTCCCGCCGAGCCGGAGATGATCGCGCCGGCGTGTCCCATCCGCCGCCCCGGAGGAGCGGTCTGCCCGGCGATAAAGCCGACGACCGGCTTGCGGATGTTCTCCTTCACGTAGCGGGCGGCGTCCTGCTCGTCCGTCCCGCCGATCTCGCCGAGCATCACGATCGCCCGGGTGTCGGGGTCGGCTTCGAACGCCTCCAGGCAGTCGATGAAGGACGTGCCGTTGATGGGGTCGCCGCCGATGCCGACGCAGGTGGTCGTGCCGATCCCCGCGCCCCTGAGCTTGTACACCACCTCGTAGGTAAGCGTCCCCGACTTGGAGACCAGTCCGACCGGCCCCGGCTGGGTGATGTGGCCGGGGATGATTCCCACCTTGCTCTTCCCCGCGGAGAGCAGCCCCGGGCAGTTGGGGCCGAGGAGACGCGCGCCCTTCTCCCGGACGTACGGGCGCACCCGGGTCATGTCCAGGACGGGGACGCCTTCGGTGATGCAGACGATGAAACCGATCCCGGCGTCCGCCGCTTCGAACATCGCGTCGGCGGCGAAGGCGGGCGGAACGTAGATCACCGACGTGTTCGCCCCCGTTTCCCGGACCGCCTCCTCGACAGTGTTGAAGATGGGCACCTCACCCTCGAACGTCTGCCCTCCCTTCCCTGGCGTCACCCCGGCCACGACCCGGGTGCCGTACTCCATCATCTGCTTGGCGTGGAAGGAGCCATCGCGGCCGGTGATCCCCTGAACCACGAGCCGCGTGTCGTTGTCGATAAAGATGCTCACCGGTTGTCTTCCTTTGCCAGAGCGACGGCTTGTTTCACCGCCTCGTCCATGTCGGTCATCGCGCTGAATCCCGCCTCCTCGAGGATCTCGACCGCCCGCTCCTCGTTGGTGCCGGTGAGGCGGATCACGATGGGAACCTGCATCTCGATCTGCCGGGTGGCGGTCACGATTCCGTTCGCCACGTCGTCGCAGCGGGTGATCCCCCCGAAGATGTTGAACAGGATGACCCTGACCTGCGGGTCGGAGGTGATGATGCGGAGCGCGTTCACCACCTTCTCGGGGTTGGACGAGCCGCCAATGTCGAGAAAGTTGGCCGGCTCGCCGCCGTAGTACTTGACCAGGTCCATGGTGGCCATCGCCAGCCCCGCGCCGTTGACGCAGCAGCCGACGTCTCCGTCCAGCTTGATGAAGGTGAGGCCCGCCTCCCGTGCGTGGACCTCCGAGGGAGCTTCCGAGCTCGCGTCACGCAGCGCCTCGATCTCGGGCTTGCGGAACAGCTCGTTGTCATCCACGTCCATCTTCGCGTCGATCGCCCTGACCTCACCGTCGGGGGTGACGATCAGCGGGTTGATCTCCGCGAGCGAGGCTCCCGCCGACTGGAAGGCTTCGTACAGCTGAGCGATGATCTTGGCCGCGGCGCGCTGCTGCTTCGGATCGCCGTACAGCTCGGTGGCGAGCAGGTAGGCCTGGTGCGGAAGCAGGCCGAAGCGCGGATCCACCTCCAACTTGCGGATGGCGTCGGGGTTCGTCGCCGCGACCTCCTCGATGTCCACGCCGCCCTCGGAAGAGACCATGAACACGGGCTTCTTGCTCCCCCGGTCCACGATGACCCCGACGTACGCCTCGCTGGCGATGTCTTCGGCGGGGGTGACGAGCACCTTCTCCACCGGGAGGTCCTTGATGGTCATCCCGAGGATCCGGCTGGCGTGCTCCCGCGCCTCCTCGGCGGTCCTGGCGAGCTTGACGCCGCCCGCCTTGCCGCGGCCGCCCGTATGAACCTGTGCCTTTACGACCACGGTGCCGCCGAGCGACCGCGCGATCCGCTCTGCTTCTTCGGGGGTGGTGGCGATCTCGCCGGGCGGGACCGGGATCCCGTGGGCGCGGAAGATCTCCTTCGCCTGGTACTCGTGGATGTTCATTCGACTCGCCGATTGGAGTGGAGGACGCTCACGCGTCCGGGACGATCTGCGTACCGGAAGAGCCTGCCACCGCTTCGCTCCCCTGGTCCAACCGGGCGATCACCGCCCGGGTTCCCCCTTCGCGCACGAAGCGGAGTGCCGCCTCTACCTTGGGCGCCATGCTGCCCGCGCCGAGATCGCCGCCGGCGAGCAGCGCCTCGGCCTCCGAGGCGGAGAGCCGCGGCAGCACGCGCTGCTCCGGTGTCCCCCACCCCGCGTAGACCGCGTCGACATCGGTGAGGATCACCAGCACCTGCGCGCCGATGTCGCGGGCGAGAATGGCGGCGGCGCGGTCCTTGTCCACGACGGCGTCGACCCCTTCGAGCCCCAGTTCAGGGTCGCGGTAGACAGGGGTGCCGCCCCCGCCGGCCGCGATCACCAGGTGACCGTCCGCCACCAGCGAGCGGATCATCGGGGCCTCCACGATCTCCAGCGGCTTCGGGGAGGGAACGACCCGGCGCCATCCGCCCTTCACGGGGGCGACGTGCCACCCCAGCTCGGCCGCGAGCATCCGGGCCGTGGCCTCGTCCATCGTCCGGCCGATCGGTTTGGTCGGGTCCCGCAGCGTGGGATCCTCCGGATCGACCCGCACCTGGGTGACCAGCGTCGCCACCTGGCGGTGCACGCCGGCTCGGGCGAGGGCGTTCTCCAGCGACTGCTGAATCATGTAGCCGATCCACCCCTCCGTCGCGGCGACGAGCATCCCCAGCGGAAGCGGGGGCACCGATTCGCGGGCGCGCTCCTGACGTACCAGCGCGTTCCCCACCTGCGGCCCGTTGCCGTGCACGATCGCGATCCGCCATCCGTCCCGCGCCAGCTCCACCACCGCCCCCAGGCTTTCCCGGGTGTGGCGGAACTGCTCCGCGATGGTGCCCTCTTCCTCCGCGGGGGCAAGCGCATTGCCGCCGAGAGCGACGACGATGGTGCGAGCGTGCAAACGGCCTCCGCTGCGAGCGACATTGTAAGGGGCGTTTCCCCGAGCGGCAAGCGGCCGGCAGCCGTGCCGACGGGAGCGAAAAGCAAAGATCCCGGCAGGCTGCTACACCGCGATCCCCTGCTCGGCCAGCCACCCCTCCATACGGGAGCGGATCTCCGCGAGGCGCTCCGCGCTCCGCGCTTCGTAGCGCGCGACGAGCACCGGCTCGGTATTCGAGGCGCGGATCAGCCCCCAGCCGTCGCCGAACAACACCCGCGCGCCGTCCACGTCGATCACCTCGTGATCCCGCCGGAAGTGCTCGGTCGCGCGCTGGACGACTTCCCACTTTGCCTCCTCCGTGGAGGGATAGCGGAGCTCGGAGGTCGAGACGAACTGCGGAAACTCCGCGATCCACTCGCCGAGCGTGCCGGCGCGGCGCGACACCATCGAGACCAGTAGCGCGGCGCCGTACAGAGCGTCGTCGAAGCCGAAGTAGTCGTCGCCGAACATGATGTGGCCGGACAGCTCGCCGGAAAGCAGCGCTCCCTCCTGCTTCATCCGTTCCTTGATCAGGGAGTGTCCGGTCTGCGACATCACCGGAACCCCCCCGGCCCGCTCCAACATTTCGGGCAGCTGCTGCGAGCACTTCACGTCGAAGACCACCCGCTGACCCGGGCCGCGCCGCTCGATGAGATCGAGCGCGTACAGCAGGAGCAGGGTGTCCCCGCGGACGATGTTGCCCCGCTCGTCCACGGCTCCGATGCGGTCCGCGTCGCCGTCGAAGGCGACGCCCAGATCCGCGCTGGTCTCACGGACCCGCACGATCAAATCCTCAAGGTTCTTGTCGACGACGGGATCTGGATGATGGTTGGGAAAGGTCCCGTCAGACTCGCAGAAGAGAGGCACGACCTCCACGTTCGGCCCGAGCGCCTCCAGCAGGTCGACGGCTGCCAGGCTGCCGCTGCCGTTGCCGCAGTCGACCACCACCCGTACCGGCCGCTCCACCTGGAAGCGTCCCGCGACGTCCCGCACGTACGTCGGAACGATCTCACGGTGCTCCACGCTGCCGGAGCCGCTCTCCCACTCCTGAGCGGCGATGATCCGGTGCAGCTCCTGGATGGCGTCGCCGTACAGCGAGCGCCCGTCGACCGTCATTTTGAAACCGTTGTACTGCGGCGGATTGTGCGAGCCGGTCACCTGAAGACCCCCGTCCGTGTCCAGCGTCGCGGCGGCGTAGCTGAGGATTGGAGTGGGAACGGTGCCCACGTCCACAACGTGCACACCGGCCGCGTTCAACCCCCGCGAAACGGCGGCGGCGAGGGCGTTGGAGGTAAGCCGGTTGTCACGGCCGAGAGCGACCCTCGGATCCGCCTTGCCGGATCGGCGGCGCACGAGCGAGCCGAAGGCCCTGCCGATCGACTCCGCCCCCTCTTCGTCGATGTCGGGGCCCACCACGCCGCGGATGTCGTACTGCCTGAACACATGGGGATTGATCATCGGTTGCTTGCTGAGGGATGGACGGGACTTAGCGGGAGGCGACGACGGCGATCGCCTCGATCTCCACCCGGGCGTCCCTCGGAAGCCGCCCCGCCTGTACGGTCGAGCGCGCCGGGCGGTGTTCTCCGAAGAAGCGGCCATAGACGCCGTTTACCGCTGCGAAGTCGTTCATGTCGGCGACGAACACCGTCGTCTTGACGACCGACTCCATCGATGCACCCGCGGCTTCGAGCACCGCGGCGAGGTTGCGCAGCACTCGCTCCGCCTGCTCTTCAACGCTGCCCTGCACCATTTCGCCGGTGGCGGGATCGAGCGGGATCTGCCCGGCGGTGAATACGAGGCCACCGTGGACGACCGCCTGGCTGTATGGGCCGATGGCCGCGGGGGCATCGTCGGTGTGAACGGTTCGGATCGCTTGCATCGGCTGGCTCCTACGAGGGTGGATGTTCACGATTGTTCGAGGTGGGTTCGCTGGACGGCGGCGCGCAGCTCGTCGGGTGTGACCACGTCCACGCCCGGTTTCCCCACCTCGATCCCCGCCGCGAAGTTGGCGAGCAGGGCGGCTTCCTGAATCGACGCGCCCGCCGCCAGCGCGACCGCCACGCACGCGGTCACCGTGTCGCCCGCTCCGGAGACGTCGAAGACGTCGCGGGCCACGGTGGGGATCCGCAGGGAGCTTCCGCAGTCGGAGCGGAGAACCATCCCTTCCTCCCCGAGCGTAAGGAGCAGGTGGTCGCAGCCGAGCCGACGCCGGGCTGCCTCGAGCCACTCGTCGTCCGAAGGGCGCACGGCAACCCCGAAGGCCCCGGCGAGCTCGAGGGTGTTGGGCTTGAACACCGTCGCTCCGTGGAAGTCGAAGAAACCGCGGTGCTTGGGGTCGACGACTGACGGGATTCCACCCTCCCGCGCAAGGGCGAGCGCCCGCCGCACCAGCAGAGTGGTGAGCACACCCTTGTTGTAATCCTCCAGTACCAGGGCATCCGCGCCGTCCAGCCGCTCTTCCAGGCGGGCGAGGACCGCCTGCGTCTCGGCGGCGCCGTAATCTGCCGCGGATTCCCGGTCGAAGCGGACCACCTGCTGGTGCCGCGCCATGACGCGCGTCTTGGTGGTCGTGGGGCGGCCGGGCGTGCGGGCCAGGTGGGCCGTGATCCCGGGGCCAAACGACGCAGCGAGCGCCGCCTCGATCCTGGCTCCCTCCGGGTCGTGACCGACACCACCCACCAGGTCGCAGCGGGCACCGAGCGCCGCCACGTTGCCGGCCACGTTCGCGGCGCCGCCTGGCGCGGCTCGCTCGCCGTCCACCTGCACGACCGGCACCGGAGCCTCCGGAGAGATCCGGGCCACGCTGCCCGTCAGGTAAAGGTCGAGCATCACGTCGCCGACGACCACCACGCGCAGCCCGCTCGCCCTTTGGAGCAGCTCATCGAGGCGTGCGGGGGAAAGACGGGTCATCGCCGAACGGGTGGGAGGTTGCGCGCCTTCCGCACCGTGGCGCGCCCGCAATGTATCCGGCGGTGTGGGAGGCGACAAGCCGGACGATGCCGACGGGCGCGGACAGTGAAAAACCCCCGCCGCTGAAAAGCGGCGGGGGTCAGAGTGGAGGTGGCGGGAGTCGAACCCGCGTCCGAATACAGATCCCACCCAAGCTCTACATGCTTGTTCTGCTGTTCTTTCTCCTCGTCCGATCAACGGCCAGCAGACGGCCCATCACGAACCAGCCACGCCAATCTCGCTTGCTCTACCGCGGCGCTTGAACAAGCCAGCCTGGATTTGCGACACCTGTCGACCCGGCTCAGGCAGGTCTGATCAACAAGCGGGGGCCTGCAAGGAACCAGGTTCCTTAGGCCGCCAATGCAAAGTTATCGTTTGCAGGTACTTGGTTTTTCAGAGGATTTACGAGGTGTCTGAAACCTCGGCATGCACTCAGGTCTTCACCATACCCGTCGAAACCATGACACCCCCGGAACCCGAACTGTCAATCCTCCGCTCCCCGCGGGTCAAAATACCCGGGAAAGCAGAGTAAAATCTACAGGGCCGACGAGAATTCGTCAACCCCCGCGCGGCGGGCCTGGAGGCGCGGCGGCACTCACGCGGTTGCGGCCCGCGTCCTTGGCCCGGTACAGAGCGGCGTCGGCCGATGCGAGCAGCTCCGCCGGGTGCCCCTGCGTGTCGGGACAGGCGGCCACCCCCAGCGAAGCGGTCACCCGGAGCGGCCGCCCGTTCCAGAGCAGCGTCCGGGACTCCACGGCGTGTCGGATCCGCTCCGCGGCTTCCACCGACTCCCGCAGCCCCGCCTCCGGGAGCAGGACCACGAACTCCTCTCCTCCCAGTCGGGCGGCGAGGTCCACCTCGCGAACGGCGCCCCGAAGTGTTTCTCCAACGAGGCGCAGGACCTGATCGCCCGCCTCGTGTCCCCAGCTGTCGTTGAAGCGCTTGAAGTGATCCACGTCCAGGACGATCAGCCCGAAGGGCCGTGCATACCGCGAAAAGTGATGGGCCACCGATGCCAGCCGAACCTCGAACGCCCCACGGTTCGGAAGGCCCGTGAGTGCGTCGGTCGAGGCGCGGCGGTCCAGCGCCTGATACCGTCGCGCGTTGTGGAGCGCCGCGGGTGCGACGGCGGCGAGCAGGTCGAAAAATTCGCTTTCCGACTCGCCAAAGAGGTCGGCCCCGGAGTGCCACGCCGCGATCGCGCCGATCGTCTTGCCCTCCGCGCTCAGGGCGGCGAGCAACACGGAGCGGGGAGGCGCCGTGAACCGCTCTCCGGGGATCAGCAGCGGAAGCGGTTCCTTCTCGCCGCGGAGATCGCGGTAGACCAGCGACACGCCGTGCTTGGCCGCCAGCGCCAGGCGCGACTCGCCGTCGCGGAAGCGTCCCTCCGCCGCGCTCCGGCCTTCCGTTCGGCTGTCAACGGTTCGGATCACCTCGCCGGCGCCGTGCTCGGCGTCCCAAAGGGCGATGGCTGCCCCTTCGGCTCCGGTCCCTTCGCGGATCACCCCGGCGAGGCCGTCGGCGAAGGCCCCGATCTCGTGAACCCTGGGGATCAACCTGACCACCTCGGCGAGCGCGGCGAACCGCCGTTCGACACCGGCCGCACCGCGCCGGGCCCGCAGCAGCCCTGCGACTTCGCGCAGGTGGGCCGCCGCGGCGACTGCCACCTCCTCCGAGCCCGGCGGGATCGCACCCGTGTAGGCAAGGGCGAGCACACCTTCCGGAAGATCGACCGGGACGAGCAGCATCTCCGCCGCCCACGGCGTCGGCAGGTCGCGGCGACCGCGCTCCAGGCGCACGTGCGACTGCTCCAGCACCGCCCATACGAAAGGGTGGCCTTCCAGTGCCACCCCCGGCTCTGGCTCCAGGCGCCCGGGGATGGTGGCGTGTGCCAGCCGGGCCGCCCAGCGTCCATCCCCCGACGTTTGCCAGAGCGCCGCCTGGTGAGCGTCCGCGGCGCGCCGGATCGCCTCCAAAGCCCCCTGCAGGATCGGCTCGTCCGCGCCGGGCTTCGGCGCCGGAGCAGCCCTCGTGGCC
>JALZKG010000366.1 GCA_030859365.1 Gemmatimonadota bacterium | reverse complement strand
TCCCTGGCGCGCGAGCGCCGGCGAGGCGGCCGGCCCGGAGAAGCGCCGCGCGGGCGTACGGAGCACCGCCGTCACCACCGCGCCGTCGCGGAGGAACACCACGTCGTCCGAGCCGCAGCGCGGGGTGCAGGCGTTCCGATAGAAGAGGTAGCTCCACTCGCCGGAGGTCCGGGTCAGAGCGGGAGCCCCGAAGGCGCTCCGGACTTCGGCTTCCGACATTCCCGCGCGGATGGGACCCGTCTGAGCGGCTGCCGCGGTGGGAAGCGCGAGCAGCAGTGCGAAGATCAAGGAGGTGCGTGGCATGGCGGCTTCTCCCGTCGGAGGGTTCAACGCGTGGCCAGATGGTCGGCGAGCGAGAGGAAGAGCGCGCGTCCGTCCACGGACCCGAGCAGGGGATCCACGGCCCGCTCCGGATGAGGCATCATCCCGAGCACGTTCCGCGCCGGGTTCAGGATCCCCGCGATCGCGCGGGCGGAGCCGTTCGGATCTCCCTCGGTGTAGCGGAAGGCGACGCGGTCCTCCGCCTCCAGCGCGTCGAGCGTCGCCTCGTCGGCGGTGTAGCACCCTTCGCCGTGCGCAACCGGAATCCGGAGCACGTCGCCCGCCGAGTAGGCGGAGGTGAAGGGCGAGTCGGCCGTTCCTACCCGGAGCGCGACCGGACGGGACACGAAGCGCAGGCTTCGATTGCGCATCAGCGCCCCCGGGAGCAGCCCCGCCTCGCAGAGGATCTGAAAGCCGTTGCAGATCCCGGCCACCAGGCCGCCCGCTTCGGCGAAGGCGCGCACCTCCCGCATGATCGGGCTCATCCGGGCGATGGCGCCGGCCCGCAGGTAGTCGCCGTAAGAGAATCCACCCGGGAGAAACACGGCGTCGGCTCCCTCCAGATCGTGCGACGCGTGCCACAGGAAGACGACCTCCGCGTCGGTGGTCTCGCGCAGCGCTTCCCGGCAATCGTAGTCGCAGTTGGAGCCGGGGAAGGTGACGACGCCGATCTTCACGGCGCGCCCATTCCCGTCTCCGTCACGTCCACGGTGAAGTCCTCGGTCACGGGGTTCGCGAGCAGCTTGCGGCACATGGCCTCGGCCAGGGCGCGGGCCTCCGCCTCGTCGTCGGCGTCGAGCTGCAGCACGATCAGGCGCCCCACGTGCACCTCCTGGATCCTTTCGAAGCCGAGCGACCGCAGCGCCCCCTCCACCGCCTGCCCCTGCGGGTCCAGGATCCCCCGGCGGGGGATCACCCGCACGTCCACGCTGAATTCCGCCACGTCAATCCCTCGTTGAAGACGGCCCCGCGCCGCGGCGCACCCGGTGGTGGGGCGCCTGCATTTCGTCGTATTCCAGCTCCCGAACCTCGCCCTCGTCGTCCTCCTCGTCCCGTAGCGGGTCACGCTCCGGAAGGCGCTCCTGGAAGCCCGCCGCCACCGTGCGCACCAGCCCGATGGTGATGTACAGGATGGCGAGCGGGAAGAAGTACAGCTCCGGGACGGTGAACACCGCCGCGACGGCACCCAGCGCGAGCGCGATGGCCATCCGTCCCCCCCACGTGCGCGGGTTGAAGCGGGGGAGCACCGGGTAGAGGACGTGGCTCACCATCAGCCCGGCGACGCCGATCATCATCCACGCCGCCGCCTCCCGCACCGGCACCTCCGTAAGATACCGGTTGAAGAAGGGTGTCTGGGTAAAGGCGTGGTACGTCGCGAGCGTCACCCCGGCGATGGGGGAGGGGAGGCCGTGAAAGGAAACCTTCGCGGTTCCCGCCTGCTCCACGTTGAAGCGCGCCAGCCGGACGATGGCCGCGACGATGTACAGAAAGGAAAGGGCCCAGCTCCAGGCGCCGTCCTGCAGATACAGGAAGTAGATGATCAGTGCCGGGGCGACGCCGAAGCTGACCGCGTCCACCAGCGAGTCGAGCTGCTCGCCGAACTCGCTCCCGGTGCGGGTGAAGCGCGCGATGCGGCCATCGAACATGTCCGCGAAGGCGGCGAGCACGATCAGCCATCCCGCCATCTCGAATCTCCCGCGCGACGCGGACACGATCGCCCAGATCCCCAGGAAAAGGTTGCCGAGGGTGAATGCGCTCGGCAGGATGACGATGCCGCGCCGCAGCCGTCGGCGCCGGGGGGAGGCGGCGTTCACGCGGTCTCCATGTCCAGGGGGAAGTTCTCGGGCAGGCACCCCACGAGACGGCGGAAAAGCTCCCGATAGCGCTCCGACGCCGCGTCCAGCACCTCCCCGGGCAGATCGGGCCCGGGGGGCTGCCCGTCCCACTCGCCCCCCCGGGCGAGCCGTTCCAGGTGGTCCCGGATAGGCTGCTTGTCCAGGGAGGACGGCGTGCGCCCCGGCCGGTACGAATCCGCCAGCCAGTAGCGCGACGAGTCGGGGGTCATCACCTCGTCGATCAGCACGGGGGCGCCCCCTCCGTCGTGGCCGAACTCGAGCTTGGTGTCCGCGAGGAGCAGCCCCGCCCCGGCCGCGACGACGACGCCGAAGCGATACAGCTCCAGGCTCGCATCGCGCAGCCGCTCGGCCGTCGCATCGCCCAGCAGCTCCCGCATCCGCGTGAAGGAGATGTTCTCGTCGTGCCCCCGCTCCGCCTTGGTGGCGGGGGAGAAGACCGGCTCGGGGAGCCGGTCCGCCTCGCACAGCCCGGCCGGGAGCGGCTCGCCCGCCAGCGTTCCCGAGGCGGAGTACTCCTTCCAGCAGGAGCCCGCCAGATAGCCGCGGACCACGCATTCCACCGGAAAGGGGTGGAGTTTGCGGACGAGCATCCCCCGCCGTTCCCAGGCGGTGCGGAAGGGGACGAGCGCCGGGTAGCGGCGCCCGATCCGGTCGGGATCGACGGAGATGAAGTGGTTCGGGACGAGGTGCGCGGTGCGGGCGAACCACCAGGCGGAGAGGAGGGTCAGCACCTCACCCTTTCCGCGTACCTGCGGCGGGAGGACGACGTCGAAGGCGCTGACCCGGTCGGACGCCACCAGGAGCAGGGCGTCGCCGAGGTCGTACACCTCGCGCACCTTGCCCCGGCGGAGCAGGGGGAGGGGAAGATCCGTGGCCGTGGTCGCTGACGTCAAGGTTTCTGCCGCGTTGCCGGGGGCGGGCGCCGCACGGGTGCGCGCGTCCGAGCGAGCGATTCTAAGCCCCTCCGCGCCCCTCGGCAACCGACGCGCCGGCGCCGCCTCCCTCCGGCGGCACGCCGTACACGTCC
>JALZKG010000332.1 GCA_030859365.1 Gemmatimonadota bacterium | reverse complement strand
TCCGCACTGTCGTCGACGATCAGGATGGGAGAATCGGCCTTCGAACGCGAAATCAAGCCTCGCTCTCCAACGTAAAGTAGAAGGTGGTGCCCTGCCCCGACTCGGACTCCAGCCAGATGCGACCGCCGTGCCGCTCCACCAGCTTCTTGACGATGGTGAGCCCCGCGCCTGCGCCGCCGCCGAACCTGTCCCGCCCATGCAGCCGCCTGAAGATACGCCAGATGGCGTCCCAGTGCCTCGGTGCGATGCCGATCCCGTTGTCGCGCACGTACAGCACGGGGGGCGCGCCCTCTGCCTCCGGGTCATTCCACCCGACCTCCACCCACCGCTCCGACTTGTCGGTGTACTTGATGGCGTTGGAGATCAGGTTCTGGAAGACCGAACCGACCCGCACCGGGTCGCAGCGCACCACGGGGAGGCGGCGGGGGATCCGTGCCTGGACGCCACCCTCCTGCAGCCGCGGCTGCAGGGTGTCGAGCACCTCCTCCATCAGCGTCTGCAGATCGACGTCGGCCGTGCGCAGATCCAGGTTGTCGGCGCGCGCGTAGTGCAGCAGCGACGTCAGCATGGTGTCCATCCGGTCGCTCAGGCGGAGCAGCGTCTGCGCCTGCTCCACCCCGTCGGCGCCGAGCACGTGCCCCTGGTCCTCCAGCAGCATCCGCGACAGGTTGTGGATCCCGCGGAGCGGCTCCTTGAGGTCGTGCGAGGCGATGTAGGTGAAGGCGTCCAGCTCGTCGTTGCTGCGCCGCAGCTCCTCGTTCAATCGCTTCAGCGTGTCCGCCTGCCGCAGCACGATGTCCACGATCCGCCCCCGCAGCTCCGCCGCCGCGCGGATCTCCGCCGGCTTCCAGGGGAGGGAGCGCGCCCGCACCGTTTCGCTCCAGGCCTCGAAGGAGCGGCGCGGGTGGAGGCGCGGGACCGGATGGGCGTCCTACCTCCTGCACCGCCTTACGGGGGTTGCCCGCCCACTCCACGGTGCGGATCACCTCGGGGCGGAACCAGAGCAGGTAGTCGCCCCGTCCGCGGGATACCGCCGCCGCGAGCAGACCGCTGGCCACTTTTTGATGCCGGGCCGCCGCCGGCCACTTCTCCGCGAGGTGGTCGGTGTGGAACAGGTCGACGTCGGTCTCCGCCAGCCACCCGACGAGCGCGGCGACGGTGTCCCGGTCCGGCACCTCCCCCACGCCGAAGCACTCCCCCCCGATCCATACCACCGCCCCCGCCGCGCCGGCGAGATCGGCGAGCGAGGGCGCGCCGCGGGTCAGCGCCCGCGCCCACCCGTCCTCCGCCGCCATCCGGTCCAGCAGCCGCGCGCCGACCGACGCGACGTGCAGGGCGTAGCTGCGGTCCTCCTCCTCCGCCACCATCCCGAGCTGCATGGAAAAGGTCTGTCCCAGAAACTCGCACGCGGTACGCACCTCGTAGGCGACGTGCTTCGGTGCGCGGTGGTGGCAGGCGACCAGTCCCCACAGGCGCCCTTCGCACAGCAGCGACACCGACATGGACGCGCCCACGCCCATGTTGCGGAGGTACTCCAGGTGGATGGGGGACACGCTACGCAGCGTGGAGCCGGACAGGTCGAGCGGAGCGCCGGTCGCCGGGTTCAGCGCCGGGACGATGCGCGCGGGGGTGTAGCCCGCGTCCGCGATCAGGCGGAGCCAGTTGCGCCGGTACAGCTCCCGCGCCTGCGCCGGGATGTCGCTCGCGGGAAAGTGCAGGCCGAGAAACGAGTCGACCCCCGCCGCGCGGGCCTCCGCCACCACCGCGCCGTTCCACTCCGCGTCGAAGCGGTACACCGTCACCCGGTCCAGCCCGGTGAGGCGGCGGATCTCCTCCGCCATGGTGTCGCACAGCTCCGGCAGGGTGCGTGACCGCTGCAGCTCCCCCAGCCCGCGCCGCACCCGTGCGTACAGTCCGCCCACCGAGCGGGGGTCCCCCGCCTCCGCGGGCTCCAGCTCCAGCACCGTTCCCCCTCCCGTACGGTGAACGATCCCGTCCCATGCCCGGGCCTCACCCCCGCCCTCGATGACAAGGCGCAGCGGGTTGGCGGCGTCCAGGTCCCCTCCGGCGAGCACCTCCCGGAGCCGGTCCGCCTCGGAGCGTCCGAGCAGCGCGTCCAGGGGTTCGCCGAGCAGCGCCGCAGCGTCGACGCCGAACAGCTCCCCGGTGTTGTCGCTCGCCTGCAGCACCGTCAGCTCCGGCTCCCGCAGCACCAGAAGCGCCCCGTGCGGCTGGATGGCGTCGGGGATGTGGATCGGCTCCCGATCGCAGTTGGACAGGTCGGCGGCGGCGTCCGGTTGCGGCACCGTCAGGGGGAGGTTTGCAGCCATCGCTCCAGCGCTTCAAAGATTTCGCATGCACCCCGAACGATGCACTCCTCGGCCCCGTTCCGCTCGGAATACGCG
>JALZKG010000313.1 GCA_030859365.1 Gemmatimonadota bacterium | reverse complement strand
CGCCACGGTGCTGCTGGACTGGGACGCCCGCCTCGCCACGGTTTCGCGGCGGCAGGGGCGCCGGGACCGCCACTACGACTGGGCGCACTGGTACCCGCGCATCGCGGTGTTCGACCGTGGCGGCTGGCAGCACCACGCGCTCTACCCGCAGGGAGAGTTCTACGGAGAGTTCGCCCGCTACGACGTGACGCTGGAGGTGGCGGAGGATCAGGTGATCGGCGCCACCGGAGTACCGGTGGAGGGCGATCCAGGTTGGTCGCGGGCGACGGACGCACCGGTGCCGGAGGCGCAGTTCCGGCGCGATGCGTACCCCGCCACCCCGGCCACCCGGCTCGGCCTCCTGGTGGACCGGCCGGCCGCCGGACGCAAGCGCATCCGCTGGCGCGCCGACGACGTTCATCACTTCGCCTGGGCCGCGGACCCAGATTTTACCTACGACTCGGCGCAGTACACCCGCGCCGGTGCGGACCCCGTCGCCATCCACCTGCTCGCGCAGCCCGGGGATTCGGCGTGGAACCGCCCCGTCGCGCTGCGACGCACCGTGGACGCACTACGCTGGCTGGAGAGACTGTTCGGCCCCTACCCCTATCCCCAGCTCACCAACCTGCACCGGCTGGACACCGGCGGCACCGAGTTTCCCATGATGATCATGGACTACACGGATTCGGAAGGGCTGATCGTCCACGAGGTGACGCACCAGTGGCTGCACGGCATCCTGGCGAACAACGAGTGGCGCGACGGCTGGCTGGACGAGGGGTTCACCTCCTTCGTGACCAACTGGTACTGGGAGGAGCACGGGCAGCCCGACGTCTGGGATCGGACGATCGAAGCGGTTGCGGCGCGGGAGAGGGCTGGGCGCACCGAGCCGATCGCGACGCCGGGGCCGGGGTTCTCCGACTTCCCGACCTACAGCGCCATGACCTACTCCAAGGCGTCGCTCGTCTTCCGCATGCTGCGCGACCTCCTGGGCGAGGACGCCTTTCGCCGCGGCCTACGCCTGTACTCCGAGCGCCACCGCTTCCAGCACGTGGACGAGGCGGATCTGCGCTCCGCCATGGAGGAGGCGGGGGGGCAGGATCTCGGATGGTTCTTCCGCCAGTGGCTGCACACCACGGATACGTTGGACTACGGCATCGGCGACCTCCGCGTCGAGCGCGCTCCGGGCGGGTGGCGCACCGAGGTGGAGGTACTCCGCCTCGGTAAAGCCTGGATGCCGGTGACGCTCCAGGTGGGCGACGCGACGCGGCGGCTGGCGGGACGCGAGCAGCGGCAGGTCGTCTCGGTGACGACCCGCACCCGCCCGAGCGAGGCGGTGCTCGACCCCCGGGGGGTGCTTCTCGACCTGGACCCGACGAATCAGCGCAAGGCAATTCCCTGACGCCGACGAACCATGCGACAGCTTCACGTGCAGGTGCGGGCCGGCCGGACGCAGCGGGTGCTCGCGCTGGCCAACGAGCACAAGGCGTTCTCGCCCACCGCGGTCCGCGCCGAACGCGAAGACGGGGAAGAGTGGTCGATGATCTTCCTCAACCTGCCCAACGACCGGGTCGGCTCCCTGGTATGGGCGATTCGCGACGAGGTGGAGGATGCGCAGTTCGTCATCATCCCCCGTGGATCCCTCCCGATCCAGCCGCCCTTCACCGAAGTCGATCCGACGCTGCGCGACGTATCGCGCCGCTCCACTCTGGAGCTGGTGCTGGATTCGCTGCAGAGCATCGGGTCGTGGAAGGGGATGCTGCTGTACGCCGCCTTTTCGGGCGTGGTGGCGGCCTACGGAGTGATCTTCAACATCAGCTACCTGCTGGTCGCCGCGATGCTGATCGCTCCGATGGGCGCCCCCATCATGGTGTCGGTGGTCGGAGTGGCGCTCGGCGACTGGAAGATGTTCGGCCGCGGCGCCCTTCGATTCGTCAGCGCGATCGTGGTGCTCGTGGCGAGCGCCGTCGCGCTCGGGTTCGCCTATGGGCTGAGCTTCTCGACCTCCATCATGGAGCAGATCACCTCGCTCTCGTCGTGGGGGGTCGCGGTGGCGCTGGTCGCCGGCGCGGCGGGCGCGCAGTCGCAGGTCCAGTCCGACCGGACCAGCCTGGTCACCGGCACCGCGACCGGGTTTCTGATCGCCGCGGCGCTTTCCCCCGCGTCCGCGGTCCTTGGGCTGGCCCTGACGATCGGGCGCTGGGATTACGCGGCCCTCATGGGTTTCCAGTTGGGCCTCCAGTTCGTCGCCATCACCTTCGGCGGCTGGCTCTCCCTGCTGGTGCACGGCGTCCATCCGGACGATCCGAGCACGGGCCGAGGATCCGCGAGATGGCGCGCGCTCCTGGCCGCCGGGGTGGGGGTTGCGCTGGTCCTGCTGGTGGCGTGGCAGACGCGGCAGACTCCGCGCTTTCTCAAGGCCGACCTTTCCCGGGAGGCCGTCGATTTGGCGCGTGGGGCGACGGACGGGATTCCGGGGGTGCGGCTGATCGGAGCGGACGCCCGCTTTACCCGCCCCGACCTCCAGCCGGGCTCGGCCGAGACGCTGCTGGTGGAGATGACGGTGGAGAACACCGCCGGCGCGTCGGACGAGCAGGTCACGACCGCGGTGCGGAGCGCGCTGGAACGGCGGATCCGTGCGGAGATGCCCCGAGTAGTTCCCTTCGTGGCTGTGACGGTGCTTCCCGGGCGCGAGTCGCCGTGACGTACCTGTACGTCGCCGTCGGCGGTGCGGCTGGCGCGATGGCGCGCTTCGCCATCGGGGGGTGGGTTTCGCGGTGGGCCGGGCCGGGCTTCCCCTGGGCCACCTTCGCGATCAACGTCGGGGGGTCGCTGCTGCTGGGGATTCTCCTCCGGGTCCTGCCGGGGCCGGACGCGGCGCCGGCCGCCCGTGCCCTCCTCACCGTCGGGTTCTGCGGCGCCTTCACGACGTTCAGCACCTTCGGATACGAGACGGCGACCCTGCTGCAAAGCCACTCCTACGGCACCGCGGCCGGCTACGCCGTGGCGAGCGTGGCGCTGAGCGTGCTCGGCGTGTTCGGAGGGCTGTGGATCGGCACCCATCTGGCCTGACCCGGAGCCCGCGACCTCCGGGCGTGCCGGCGCCTCCGCCTTCATCGACTCCGGGAACAGGCGAGACATGCTGACCGAAACGCTGAAGCCGGACGTTCTGGAGCTGATCGAGGCCCGCCGTTGGACGGAGCTGCGGGAGGTCCTTGCCGGGTGGTCCCCGCCGGAAGTGGCGGACCTGCTCCTGCACCTTCGCAAGGCGGACCGGGTGCTGCTCTTTCGAGCGCTCCCGCGTGCCCTGGCGACGGACGCGTTCGCACACCTGAACTTCGATGACCAGAACGGGCTGCTCCGCGACCTCACGGACGAGGAAACGCGCGAGCTGCTCGCTGGCCTTTCTCCGGATGATCGCACCCATCTGCTGGAAGAGCTTCCCGGACAGGTGACGCAGCGGGTGCTCAATCTCCTGGATCCGGACGATCTGCGGGAGGCGCGGACGCTGCTCGGCTATCCGGAGGACAGCGTCGGCCGGCTGATGACCCCGGACTACGTGGCGGTGCACCCGGAGTGGACCATCGAGGAGACGCTGAAGCACATTCGCGCCCACGGCAAAGATCGCGAAACCATCAACCGCATCTACGTGACCGACGACCGGTGGACCCTGCTGGACGACATCGAACTGCGCCGGGTGATTCTCGCGGAGCCGGAGGCCACCATTCGCGAGATCATGGATCACTCCTTCGTGAGTGTGTCGGCGTTCGCGGACCGGGAGCAGGCGGTGCAGTTGATCCGCCGCTACGACACCGTCGCCCTCCCTGTGACGGATACGGACGGGGTGCTGGTTGGGATCGTCACGGTGGACGACATGCTGGACGTGGCGGAGCAGGAGGCGACGGAAGATTTTCACCGGGTGGGATCGGTGGACCCGTTCCAGACCAGCCTGAGGGACGCGGGGATCGTTTTCCTCTTCCGGCGGCGCATCGGGTGGCTGCTTGCCCTGGTCTTCGTCAACATCCTGTCGGGCGCCGCCATCGCGCATTACGAGGAGCTGATCGGCACCGTCGTCGCCCTGGTCTTCTTCCTTCCGCTGCTGATCGCGAGCGCGGGCAACGCGGGCTCCCAGGCGGCCACGCTGATGATCCGGGCCCTGGCAACGGGCGACGTGAAGATCGGCGATTGGTTCACCCTGCTCGGCAAGGAGGTGGCGGTCTCCGCCGCGCTGGGTCTCACCATGGCGTTCGCCGTCTCCTTCATCGGTGCGTTCCGGGGCGGACAGGAGGTGGCGGTGATCGTCGCCACCACCATGGTGCTGGTGGTGGTCATCGGCAGCCTGGTGGGGATGTCGCTCCCTTTTCTGCTCGACCGCTTCCGCTTCGACCCGGCGACCGCGAGCGCCCCCTTGGTCACCTCGGTGGCCGATATCGCGGGGGTGGTGATCTATCTTTCCATCGCGTCGTGGTACCTGGGAATTCCGTAGGCAGGCTGTGAAGCTCGCTACCATGTCCCGTGCAGCGCCCCGCGCCGATTCGTCCCC
The DNA here is from genome assembly GCA_030859365.1 of Gemmatimonadota bacterium. Classification (GTDB taxonomy): domain Bacteria; phylum Gemmatimonadota; class Gemmatimonadetes; order Longimicrobiales; family Longimicrobiaceae; genus JALZKG01. The sequence continues at coordinate 790 of JALZKG010000313.1, read as the reverse complement.
GGACTCCCTTCCCTGGATCGAAACGGTTCCCGGCGCGCCGTACTTCCTCACAGAGTACGGCGACTCATGGACCCCCGTCGGGCAGAACGACGCCGTCACCTGGCCAGAGATGGCGGGGCTCTTTCGCGCGCGCGACCTGCCTGGGGTGGAGGCGCACCTCCGCCGGCTGGTGGAGCAGGGCGTCACCACGCTGCGGCTGATGCTGGAGTACTGCCAAGGGGAGCACCGCTACCTGGAGCGGCCGACCGGGCGCTTCCAGCCCAACATGGTCGGGCTGTGGGACGATCTGTTCGCCCTCTGCGAGCGTGTCGGGATGCGGGTGCTGCTGACTCCGTACGACACCTTCTTCACGTGGATCCGCTGGACGAAGCACCCCCTCAACCGGGCGAACGGCGGCCCCTGCGCGGCCCGTTCCCGGCTGCTCCTGTGCCGGGACACCCGCGAAGCGATCAAACGACGGCTCGCCTTTGCCACGGAGCGCTGGGGCGGAAGCGGCGCGCTCTGGGCGTGGGACCTGTGGAACGAGATCCATCCCGCGCACGCCGGTGGCAGCTCCGAGGGGATCGGAGATTTCATTCAGGAGGTGGGGGAGCACCTCCGCGCGCTGGAGCTTCGCCTGCACGGACGGGCGCACCCGCAAACGGTATCCGTCTTCGGTCCCGCGCTCGCCCGTGACGCGGCGCTGCGCGAGACGGTCTTCCGCCACCCCGCGCTGGACTTCGCAAGCAGCCACTTCTACGAAGCGGGGAGTATCGACAACCCCCGCAACACGGTGGACGCGGCCATCGCC
>JALZKG010000305.1 GCA_030859365.1 Gemmatimonadota bacterium | reverse complement strand
GAGGTGTGCGGGTGCGCGTTTCGATCAGTGGGGGGGCCGTGGGTGGCCCAGCGGGTGTGGCCGATCCCGTACACCCCCTCCACCGGCTCTTCGCCGAGCACCCGCTCCAGCTCCGCGATCTTGCCGGCTTCCTTGCGAATCTGGATGATGCCGTCGCGCACCACCGCGACGCCCGCGGAGTCGTACCCCCGATACTCGAGGCGCTTCAATCCCTGGATCAGCAGCGGCGTGACCTGCTGGGTGCCGATGTAACCTACGATGCCACACATAAGCGTTTCCGGGTCGTTGAAGGTGAGGCCACTTCAGGCCGGGAGCGCCGCTCGCAGCGTCGCCACCAGCGCGTCCGCCTCGGCGCGCGTCGGCGCCTCGGCGATGATCCGTACGATCGGCTCCGTCCCGGAGGGGCGGAGGTGCGCCCAGCGGCGCTCCGCCGGCCAAGCGAGGCGGAGACCGTCCTGACGGTCCGCCTCGGTCGCGCCGCTGCTCGCCGCGAGCGCATCGTACACCTGGTCCAGCGGAGCGGACGGGCGCTCCACCTTGTGCTTCACGATTTCGTAGCTGCCGATCCCCGCCGCGATCTCCGAAAGGGGCCGGTCCGACTCCGCGAGGAGCTGCAGCACCAGCGCCGCGGCGACGGGTGCGTCGCGGGTCAGGTGCACGTCGGGGAGGATCACCCCGCCGTTCCCCTCCCCGCCGATCGTCGCTCCTTCCGCCTGCATCCGCCTCGCCACGTTGATCTCGCCGACGGGGGCGCGAATCAGCGGCACCCCGGCCGCGGCTGCGACGTCGTCCATGAGCCGGCTGGTCGACAGGTTGGTCACCACCGGGCCGGGACGGCGGCGGAGCACCAGCATGGTGGCGAGCGCGAGGGTGTAGTCCTCGCCGATCGCCCGCCCCCGCTCGGAAACCAGCGACAGGCGGTCCACATCCGGGTCCGTGGCGAACCCCACGTCGGCGCCGCTGCTGCGGACCAGCGCCTCCAGCTCACCCAGGTTCTCGGCCACCGGCTCCGGCTCCCGCGGAAAGCGGCCGTCCGTCTCCAGGTTGATGGCGTGTACCTCGCAGCCGAACGCCTCCAGCAGGCGGGGGAAGATGGTGCCTCCGGCCCCCCGGACGCAATCCAGCGCCACGCGGAAGCGGCGCCTTCGGATCGCCTCCACGTCGAGAAAGGGGATCTCCAGGATACGCCGGAGGTGCCGCTCCACCGCCCCCGTATCCTCCGCCCATCCGCCGAGCGCGTCCCACTCCGCGCGGGGGATCTCCCCCTCCAGGAAGCGGCGCATCTCCGCCCCTTCGGCCGCGTCCAGGAACATCCCGGAGGGGCCGATGAACTTGAGCGCGTTCCACTCCACCGGGTTGTGGCTGGCGGTGACGGCGAGGCCCCCCGCCGCGCCGAGCTCCTCCACCACGAGCTGCACCGACGGCGTGGGGGCGATCCCTACGTCCACCACGTCGTCGGCGGGGGACGGCCCGCCGGACGCCCGCGTCCGAGCGAGTACGCCCCGAAGGCGGCGGCGAAGTGAGCGAGGATTTCCGGGGTGAGGCCGTGCCCCACCCGCCCGCGGAGCCCGGAAACGCTGACCATCAACCGAGACGTGTCGACCATGAAGAAGCCCGAAGGAACGTGAATGGAGAAGGGGCCGCGGGCGTGCTCCGCCGCGGCGTTCGCCCCGTCCTCTGCAAAAACGGTTCTCCCCGACTTGCACCCGCCCGACGATCCGGTAACTTGCTCGCTCGCCGCCCCGTTCCTCGCCTCTAGCCACTCGGTGACGCCTGCCCTCCCCTCCGTCGTCGCCGAAGGCGCGCGCCTCCATCCGGAGCGGGTGGCGGTTCGCCACGGCGGGGGGAACCGCGGTGTTGCTCAACCCGCTCCTTTCCCCGCGCGAGGTGGCGGAGTACACCGCGGACGCGGGCGTCCGGCGGGCCGTCCCCCGCCGACGACGTGGTGGTGATCTACACCGCCGCCGTGGACGGGTGGGGCCGCGGCGCCCGGCTGATCCACGCCTTCGGGCTTACGGTCACCCTGCACGCCCCGCTGTCGATCGGGGCGGAGGTGATCCTCGTCGATCGCTTTCACCCGGTGCGCCTGCTCGACCTGCTGGCGGAGTCGCGCGCCACGGTGATCTGCGGGGTCCCCACCATGTTCGCCGCCATGCTGTCGGTGGCCGAGGGGTGGGAGCGGGTCTTCGGCATCCCGCTGCGCGAAGGGTACGGGCTCACCGAGGCGGGACCGGTGTGCCTGTTCAACCGCATCGACCGGCCGAGCTGCGTCGGCACCCTCGGCTTCCCCTTCCCCGGCGTGGAGGTGACCATCCGCGACGACCTGGGCCGGATCGTCCCGGCGGGCGAGGTGGGGGAGATTGCGTCGCGGGCCCCAACGTCTTCCTCGGCTACCTTGGAGACGCGGGGCGCAGAGCCGAGGACTTCCACGGCGACGCGCTGCGCACCGGCGACGTGGGGCGGATGGAGCCGGACGGCAGGGTCGCGTTCGCCGGGGGACGCAAGGCGATGTTCAACCGCAGCGGCTTCAACATCTACCCACGGGAGATCGAGCGGGTGCTCGCGGAGGATCCGCGCCTCGCCGCGTACAAGCAGCCCGGCGGCATCGTCCTGGCGG
>JALZKG010000289.1 GCA_030859365.1 Gemmatimonadota bacterium | reverse complement strand
GGCCACGTGACCACGGCCGCAACCCCGGAAGCGCCTGCTGCATCGAAGCCCGAGAGGCGCCCCGACCGGCTCGCCCGCGAGGTCCGCGAGCTGGAGGCGCGGCTGCGCGAGGGCGGCGGAGCCAAGCGGATCGCCAAGCAGCACGAGCAGGGGAAGCTGACCGCGCGCGAGCGTATCGCCCTCCTGCTCGATCCGCGCACCCGCTTCCAGGAGGTGGGGCTCCTGGTGGCGCACGACCGCTACGAGGGGGAGGCGCCCGCGGCGGGGGTGGTCACTGGCTTCGGCACCGTCGCGGGGCGGGAAACGGTCGTCGTCGCCAACGACGCGACGGTGAAGGCGGGATCGTGGTGGCCGGAGACGATCACCAAGATCCTCCGGGCGCAGGAGATCGCCATGCGCTGCCGGGTGCCGATCTTGTATCTCGTGGATTCCGCTGGGGTCAACCTCCCGTACCAGGGAGGCGTCTTCCCGGGGCAATACGGCGCGGCGCGCATCTTCTACTACAACTCCATCATGCGGCGCTACCTCAGGGTGCCGCAGATCGCCGCCGTGATGGGCCCGTGCATCGCGGGGGGAGCCTACCTACCCGCGCTCTCCGACGTGATCCTGATGGTAGAGGGGACGTCCTTCATGGGGCTGGGTGGGGCCAATCTGGTCAAGGGTGCGACGGGGCAGACCACCGACAACGAAACGCTCGGAGGGGCGCTGACGCACAACGCCATCTCCGGCGTTGCCCACTACCGTGTGCCGGACGACCGCGCCTGCATCGGCCGCATCCGCGAACTGGTCAAGGGGCTGCCGCGCCCCTCCTCCGCGCTCCCGCTCTTCCAGTCCCGCCCCCCGGCACGCCCGGAATCCGAGCTGTACGACCTCCTTCCCGCGGACCACCGGCACCTGTACGACGTGCGGGAAACGCTGCGCTGCATCCTCGACGACGGCGCACTGGACGAATTCCAGGCGGACTACGCGCCGGAGATGATCTGCGGGCACGCGCGGATCGAAGGGATCCCCGTGGGCGTGATCGCGAACGAGCGCGGGATGCTCAGGGACCCGCACGGCGGCCCACCCAAGTTCGGCGGGATCGTCTACGCCGATAGCGCCGACAAGGTCGCCTTCTTCATCGAAACGCTGAGCCGGCACGGCACCCCCATCCTCTTCCTGCAGGACGTGTCCGGCTTCATGGTGGGGACGGAAGCGGAGCACACGGGGATCATCCGCGCCGGCGCCCGCTTCGTGGAGGCGATGGCCACCGCCACCGTGCCGAAGCTGGTGCTCACGCTGAACCACGCCTCCGGCGCCGGCTACTACGCCATGTCCGGGCAGGGCTTCGACCCCGACTTCATCTTCACCTGGCCCACCGGGCGGATGGGGGTGATGGAGGGGGACAGCGCGGTGATGGCGCTGTTCAGCGGGCAGCTCGAGAAGCTGAAGAGCGAAGGAAAGAAGCCGGACGCGGAGCTGCAGGCGAAGATGGACGCGGTGCGTGCCGACTACGAGCGCCAGCTCGACGCGCGCTACGCCGCGGCGCGCGGCTTCGTGGACGCCATCATCGCGCCGGAGGAAACGCGAGCGGTGCTGTCGCTCGCCCTCCGCACCGCGCTGAACAATCCGGGACCACATCTGGGCGCATTCGTTCTACCCGCCGATCTGAGCTGACATGATAGACAAGATCCGCATCGCCTCCGGCCAGGGCTTCTGGGGGGACCAGCTCGACGCACCGAAGCAGCAGGTAGAGGGCGGCCCCATCGACTACCTGATGCTCGACTATCTGGCCGAGGTCACCATGTCGATCATGCAGAAGCAGCGCTCCCGCAACCCGGAGCTCGGCTACGCCCGCGACTTCGTGCCGCTGATGGGCGACATCCTCCCGGCGGTGGTGGAGCGGGGGATCCGCGTCGTCGCCAACGCGGGTGGGGTGAACCCTCCGGGGTGCCGCGACGCCGTGCTGGAGGAGGCACGCCGCGCCGGACTCGGCGGGCGCGCCCGGGTGGGGATGATCGTCGGCGACGACATCCTGGACC
>JALZKG010000236.1 GCA_030859365.1 Gemmatimonadota bacterium | reverse complement strand
GGGGGGCGGAGGGGGTGCCTCCCCCTCCGCCCCTCAGATACGGTTCCCCCCGGCAGCGTCAGCTGCGCGCGGCCGGCCGGCGCTCGTGTTCGTGGTGGTGCATCCACCCGTCGACCGCGTCGGAGATGAAGCCGGTGACTCCTCCCGCGATGGTGTCCTGCAGCGAGGAGATCATGGAACCGATCCCCCCATCCGCCTTCTTCTCCGCTTCGCGGAACGGACGCTGGGCGGTGTTCACCTCCAGCGCCTCTGCGCGCATGGCCCCGAACTGTTCCTGCAGCTCCCGAATATCGTCTTCCTGCGAACGGGCGATCTCCAGCAGCCGTCGGGAGCGGTTCTCCCAGTGGTTCGCGTCGGAATCCCAGGACGCGCCGGCGAGCCCCGTGCTCCGCCGGGCCCGGACGCGGCTCCGGCCGTCCTCGTCGTCGCCGCCGGTCACCACCCCGAGCAGCAGCCCCGCCCCAAAAGCGATCCCGACGCTCGGCAGCGGGCGATCCTTCACCGCGGAGAACACGTCGAGTCGGTCCTGGATGCGCTCCTTCTTGCGCAGCAGGACGTCCTCGATCTCGTCGATCGTCCCCGACATCCGGGCGCGGGTCGCCTCGATCTCCGCGCGGGCGACCTCCGGCTCGACGTCGGCGGTCGCCGTGTCCGGCACGACCAGCGGGGTTCCGTCCTCTGTGGTACGTACGTTTGCCATGGCTCCTCGTTAGCGAAGGATTCGTCCCAGCACAAAGCCTGCGACCGCAGCCGTCAGCAGGGTTCGCGCGGGGTTGCTGCGTACCTGCGACTCGATGCCGCCGGCCAGCTCCCCGTCGCGCACACCGTGCGCAGCACTTCCCAGCCCACCGGCTACGCGATCCGCCACTCCGCTCCCCCGGCCGCCGCCTTCCGCCATCTGGCCGAGGCGGCTCGCGACGGCTTCAAGCCCGCCGGCCACCCGGTCACGAGCGCCCTCGACGGCTTCGCGGGTCCCTTCCTTCACCTGCTCCACCCTGCCGGGGCCGTCGCCGGCACCCATCCCCTCCAGCGCGTCCATCACCCAGCGGTAGTGACGCTCCTCGTCCCGCGCGTTGCGCTCCACCACCGTACGCGCGCCTTCCGGCCACCCCACAGCGTCCGACGCCGCCTTGGAATACTTGGTCTTCGCCTGCATCTCGTTGGTGCGCCACGCCATCAGCACCCCCTTGTTCCCCGCGAGCCCGCCCAGGCTCTGCAGCCCCTGCTTAAAGGGGCCGGTGGCGTGCGGCTCGTTCTTGGGCGTTCCGCCGAGCGCCGCGAGCGCGTCGTTCAGCTCCGCGATGTGACGCTGGTGGTCGTGCTTGAACTCCTGAATGCGATCGGCGAGCGAGCGGTCGCTCAACTTTTCGATCGCGATCTCGTAGGCCCCGATGGCGTCGTGGTCGAGCTGCAGCAGGTCGTTCAGAGTATCGACGACCTCGGCGGAGGCTGGGGCGCCCCCCCTGCTTCGGTTGGTGGATTCCATGTCCAAGGTGCGGGTCTCCTGAGCGGGTGCGAAACGGGTCCGTTGAGCCGGCGGTGCCGCGCACGATCTGTTCCAATGCCTCCGCCCCTCCGGAATGTGGAGGTGCGGAGGGGAGGCGGAGCTACCGATTGAGCGGGACCGGGTCCGTGAGGCGAACGGTCATCTGCGTCCCGGTGCGCAGCACTCCCTCTTGGTCGGAGACGCCCAGCGAGATCACCGACCCCGCGCCCGCTCCGATGGCGGCACCGGTCAGCGCCCCCTGAACGTCGCGCCCGATCACCGCCCCCAGGGCCGCACCCGCCGCGGCGCCCGCCGCGGCCCCGCGCAAAGTTTCCGTGACCCCGCCCCCGCGAGTCTCCGCCTGCGTGGAAACGATCTCGGCACGAAAGGGAGCACTGCGGGAGCCCCACTCGATGTTCTGGAAGTCCAGCTGGATCATGGCGGGGACCAGCACGTCGGTGGACGGGCGCAGAAAGGTGACCGTCCCGCGCACCGTTGCGCCCGTGGGGATCACCGTCTGCCGCTCCGCATTGAGCACGGGGGTAAGCAGGGTGGCAGTGAAGCGGTCTCCCACCCGGGAGCTGGCAGTGCTCAGCTCGTTGTTCAACCGCAGCTCCAGCGTGGTCTGCGCCGGAACGGACGGCCCGGCCGTCGCCACCACCACCGGCTGCGGAGCTGCCGTGGCCGCGTTTCCGGGCGTGGCTACCTGTACCTGGCGCTGGCACGCGGCGAGCGCCAGCGGGAGAACCAGGGTCACGACGCCGAAACGGAAGATGTGTTTCATGGGTGCTCCTTCTGCAAAGGGTTGCTGCGGTGCGGCTTGCTCTCCATGCGCGTCGCCCGGCCGTGCACAACCCGTTCCACCCGCGGATGACCGTCTGGAACATCGTGCAGGAAAGGTGGATACTGGGTGCAGGGGTACCAATGGTGTGCGCCCCCCTCCTCCTTCTGGAGACGTGCGGATGAAGCGACTCGGGTTGGTTTTGGCGCTGGCCCTCCCGCTCGGCGGGTGCGCCTCGCTGGGCGGTCTGCAGG
>JALZKG010000232.1 GCA_030859365.1 Gemmatimonadota bacterium | reverse complement strand
CGCACCCGGATTCCGAAGCGGAACACCAGCCACACGGCGGCGCGTCCAAGCCGCTGGCGCAGGCGCCTGCGGGTTCCGGGGGGAAGGGGCCGGCGCAGCGCCCGCACCGTCCCCTCCTCGACGAGCACCAGGTGCTCGATCACCTCCAGCCGCCCCCACGCACGGGCGTGGGGGCGGGCGGCGAGCCGCGTCGCCTCTCGGTCCAGATCGCCGAGCGCCTGCCGCCGCCGCTCTTCCAGCGCGATCCACAAGGGGTTCAGCTCGGGAGGCACGGGGGACTCCCTTCAGGCGGCGGCTTCCAGCCGCTCCGGAAAAACCCGGGTGAGGCGAACCCCCGGTTCCGGGCTTCCGATCAGCGATGCCGGTACACCGGGGCCGCCGATCAGCACCTCGGTCTCCGGCGGCGCGATCTCCCGCAGCCGCGCGGCGATCTCCAGGCACTCCGCCTCCGGAATCCCGAACATCAGCGAGGTGCAGACCAGCGCGGGGCGGTGCTCTCGCAGCGTCGGCTCCAGCGCGTCGAAGGGAACGTCCGCGCCCAGGTAGGTGACGCGCCACCCGCGCAGCGCCAGGTGCACCGCGGCCGCCATCAGCCCCAGCTCGTGCCGCTCCCCGGGCAGCCCCGCGCACACCGCCTCGGGCCGGCCTCCCGCTCCGGGCACCGTCGCTTCGAGCATGCCGGCGAGCCGCTCCCGGACCCAGGCGGAGGCGAAGTGCTCCTGGACCACGGTTGCCTCCCCCCGGGCCCAGCGCTCTCCCACGTCGTGGAGGATGGGAAAGAACACCCGCTCCATCCGCTCCCGGAAGGAGAGCCGGCCGAGCGCGGGGAGCAGGGACGCCGCCGCGGCATGGTCGAGCGCGAGGAACGCCCGCTGCAACCCGGCGCGGAGCTCCCCTACGTCCGGCAGCTTCGCTGATGCTTGGGTGTCGCCGCGCTGGGCGAGGGCGATCGCCTCGCTCACCTTGAAGCCTCGGTCCACCAGCGTCTTCACCCGGCGGAGGCGCTCCACGTCGTCATCGCTGTAGGTGCGGTAGCCGCCCGCGGTCCGCTCGGGGGAGACCAGGTCGTAGCGGCGCTCCCAGGCGCGCAGCGTCGCGGCGCTGATCCCGGTGAGAGCGGCGACGCTCTTGATGCGGTACGTCATGCCTGTACGGTTCCTCGCGGAGAAGGAAACGGCGTGGCGTGCGCCCCGGGCAGTCCGTGCAGGGCACGGTGCAGCGCCGCATCGTGCCGGCGGCGGGGAGCCAGCCCGAGGATCTCCGGGTGGAGCGCGGCGGCGAGCGCCCGCCCGCCCCAGAACGCCTTTTCGCCGGGGGGAACCACCACCCGCCCCGCGAAGGCGTCGCAGTCGCGCCGACGCAGCCGCACGCCGATGGCTCGGTACACCCGGCTCGCCACCAGAATCGCCGGACGCGTGCGCGCGGGGATGTCGCGCATCCCCCCGTCGGCGCTGCGGTAGTACAGGTCGGCCATCTGCAGGATCTCGGTCACCACTCTCGCGACCCCCCGGCGGTCCGCGCTCCCGTCCACGAGCGCCTCCTGCGCCACCCCGGCGCGGCGCAGCCGGTCGGCGGGGAGATAGACGCGGCCCCGCTCCGCGTCCTCCGCCACGTCGCGGGCGATGTTGGTCAGCTGCATCGCGACGCCGAGATCCACCGCGTGCGGGAGCGCCTCGCGCCGCCGGACCCCGAGCACCGCGCACATCATCAGGCCGACCGTGGAGGCGACTCGGTAGCAGTAGCGGATCAGCTCCGCGTCGCCGCCGATCCGCACCGGGCCCAGGTCGGAGCGGACGCCGCGGAGAAGCTCCTCCGCGCTTTGGAGGGGGAGATCCAGCCGTGCCGCGACGTCGCGAAAGGCGGCGACCAGCGGCCGGGCGGGAGCACCTCCCCGCAGCTCCGCGCCGAGCCGGTCCAGGGCCCGGGCGGCGGCGCCGGGGTCTTCGGCTTCGTCCGCGGTGTCGTCCACCAGGCGGCAGAAGGCGTACACCAGCGCCGCGTCGTCGCGCACCGCCGGGGGAAGAAAGCGCCCGGCGAAGCTGAAGGTGCGCGCCTTGTGCGCGAGAACCGCGCGGCTCTGGGCCACCGTCGCCGTGCTCATACCGCTGCCTGCGCGGGCTCCGCGACCTCCGGAAGCACCCGCTCCAGCACCTTGGCGGTGGAGAGCACCCCGGGGACCCCGGCTCCCGGATGGGTGCTCGCGCCGACGAAGTACAGCCCCTCCACGTCGTCCGAGCGGTTGTGGAAGCGGAAGTACGCCGACTGCGTCAGCCGCGGCTCGATCCCGAAGCCGGCGCCGTGCGTGGAACGCAGCGTGTGCTCGAAGTAGTTCGGGGTGACGTGGAAGCGGGTGACCAAATTTTCCCGGAGCCCCGGGAGGTGGGTCCGCTCCAGGTGGTCCAGGATGCGGTCGAAGTACGCGTCGCCCTCCCGCTCCCAGTCGATCCCGCTCTGGTTGTTCGGAACGGGGGAGAGGACGTAGAAGCACTCGTGTCCCGGCGGGGCGAGCGACGGATCGGTGCGCGTCGGCGCGTGCAGGTACAGGCTGAAGTCCTCCGCCAGCACCTTGCGGTCGAAGATGTCCCGGAGGAGGTCCCGGTAGCGCGGGCCGAGGATGATGGTGTGGTGGGCCAACTCGGGGTACGTCTTCCGGGTCCCGAAGTAGCCGACGAACAGCCCCATCGACGCCTTTCTGCGCCGCAGCGAGCGGTCGGTGTGGCGGCGGCGGTGCTCCGGGGCGATCATCCGTCCGTAGACCTGGACCGGGTCCGCGTTGGCAACCACCACGTCGGCGGGGATCCGCTCCCCCGCCGACGTGCGGACGCCCCCCACGCGGCCGCCCCGCACCTCGATCCGCTCCACCGGGGTGTTCAGGCGCAGCTCCACCCCCAGCTCGTCCAGCAGCCGGACCATCCCCCGGACGATGGAGGTGGTTCCTCCCAGGGCGAAGTGGACGCCCCATTTCCGCTCCAGCCAGTGGATCAGCAGGTAGATGGAGGTAGTGCGGAACGGATTCCCACCCACCAGAAGGGGCTCGAAGGTGAACGCCTGCCGGAGCCGCTCATCCCGGATGTATCGGGCCACCTGGCCGTATACGCTGTGGTGGTTTCCCAGCCGGAGCATCGCCGGGAGCACGCGCGCCATGTCCGACAGGCGTCCGAACGGCCGATCCGAAAGCTGCGTGTACCCGATGTCGAAGATCCGCTCCGAATGGGCGGCCAGCCTGCGGT
>JALZKG010000228.1 GCA_030859365.1 Gemmatimonadota bacterium | reverse complement strand
GACGTGGACACGGCCGTGCTGCAGGTGGAGACCGCCTTCCGCACCGCCCAGATCCTGGAGCGCGCGGCGGGTACCGCGGCGGAGGAGCTGCGCCTCGCGGAGGCACGCTTCCGCGCGGGGGAAGCGGCGTCGCTGGAGGTGGTCACCGCGCAGACGCGCCTTTCGGAAGCCGAGCGGGCGCAGATCGACGCCGTCTACAACTTCCACCAGTCGCTCGCGTTGCTGGAGTCGCTGGTCGGCCGGCCGCTGCGCTGAGCGCCGCCTCCTTCCCGCACCTGAACGCATCATGACGAAAAGACAGAAGGTTGGGATGGGGGTGGGCGGAGCGGTGCTCGTCCTGTCACTGGCCGGCGTCGCCGTCGCCTCCCGGAGCGAGCGGGGCACCGAAGTGCGGACCGAGACCGTCACCCGGCACGACCTGGTGTCCACCGTCACCGCGACCGGGCGCATCGACCCGAAGCGCAAGGTGGACATCTCGGCGGACATCTCCGGCCGCGTGATCCAGCTCGCGGTGGAGGAGGGGCAGACGGTGAGCCGGGGCGATCTCCTCCTCCGTATCGACCCCACCAGCTTCGAGGCGGCGGTGCGCCGCGCCCAGGCCGGGGTGGCGCAGGCGCAGGCACAGGTGGCCCAGGCACGCGCCAACGTCCTCCAGGCGGTCGGCGCGCGGCAGCGGGCGGAGCGGCTCGCCGGGAGCGACGAGCTGATCTCGGGGGCGGATCTGGAGCAGGCGCGCACCGCGGCGGCGGTGGCCCAGGCGCAGCTCGAAGCCACCCGCTTCTCGGTGGCGCAGGCGCAGGCGACGCTCGCCGAGGCGCGCGAGGCGCTGCGCAAGACCACCATCGTGTCGCCAATGAGCGGCCGCGTCACCCGCCTCAACATCGAGGAGGGGGAAACGGCGGTCGTGGGGACGATGAACAACCCCGGCTCGCTGCTCCTCACCGTCGCCGACCTGTCGGTGATGGAGGCGGTGGTCAGGGTGGACGAAACGGCGGTCCCCTCCATCTCCATCGGAGACAGCGCGACCGTCCGCATCGACGCCTTTCCCGCGCAGACCTTTTCCGGACGGGTGACGCGGATCGCCAACTCGTCGCTCCAGACGCCCGCCGGCACGGCGGGGGCAGCCGCCGGAACCGCGCAGGCGGTGGACTTCGAGGTGGTCATCACCCTGGACACCCCGCCCGCGGAGCTGCGTCCGGACCTGTCCGCGACCGCGGACATCATCACCGCGCACCGGCCGAACACGCTCGCCGTTCCCATTCTGGCGCTGACGGTCCGCGACAGCTCCGGCCGCACGCCGAAAACGACGGATGCGGCGGATCTGCCCCCGGGGACCGTCGCCGGCCCGCAGCGCGCGGGCGCGACCCGCAGCGAGGTGGAGGGGGTGTTCGTGGTCCGCGACGGCAAGGCGGCCTGGGTTCCGGTGCAGGTGGGGATCGCCGGCGACCGCTACTTCGAGGTGGTCCGTGGCCTCGCGGGAGGAGAACCGGTGGTGTCGGGGAGCTACCAGGCCGTCCGCGACCTGCAGGCGGGCGACGCCGTCCGTCTCCCGGAAGCGAAAGAGACCGCCCGGAGTCGGGGATGACCCCCTCGCCCACGGCGGTGATCCAGACCGTCGGCCTGCAGAAGCATTACCGGCTCGGCACCGAGCTGGTGCGGGCGCTGCGCGGGGTGGACCTGGTGATCGCACGGAACGAGTACGTGGCGATCATGGGGCCTTCCGGGTCGGGCAAGTCCACGCTGATGAACCTGATCGGCTGCCTGGACACCCCCACCGCGGGAGAGTACGTGCTGAACGGACAGGCGGTCAGCGGCCTCGACGACGACCAGCTCGCCCGCATCCGCAATCGGGAGATCGGCTTCGTCTTCCAGACCTTCAACCTGCTGCCGCGCTCCACCGCGCTGGAGAACGTGGAGCTGCCGCTGGTCTACGCCGGCGTAGGCCGGGCGGAGCGCCGCGAACGGGCGGCGCGCGCGCTGCGCGAGGTGGAGCTGGGGGACCGGCTGGACCATCGCCCCAACGAGCTGTCCGGCGGGCAGAGGCAGCGAGTGGCGGTGGCGCGGGCGCTGGTGACGCATCCTTCCATCCTGCTCGCCGACGAGCCCACGGGAAACCTCGACTCGCGCACCTCGGAGGAGATCATGGCGCTCTTCGGCCGCCTCCATGCCGACGGGCAGACGGTGATCATGGTCACCCACGAGCCGGACATCGCCGCGCACGCGGAGCGGGTGGTGACGCTGCGCGACGGCGCCGTGTCCGAGGACCGCCGCCAGACCGCGCGCCCCCCGCGCGACAGCACGACTCCCTCGCCCGCTCTTTCCGAGGTGTAGCCGTGGGCGTCCGCGAGGGGCTCCGCATCGCGTTCGCCATGATCCGCGCGCACAAGCTGCGCGCCTTCTTCACCATACTCGGAACGGTGGTGGGTGTCACCTTCCTGATCGCCGTCATCACCCTGATCAAGGGGATGGACGCGTACATGAAGGAGGACTTCGCGGGGCAGATCTACGGCTACAACACGGTGCAGCTGCGCCGCAACTCCTCGGGATCCTCGTTCGGACCGCCCAGCGAGGAGGAGCGGCGCGCCCGCCGCCGCCGTCCGCGTCTCACCTTCGAGGACGCGGAGTGGCTCCGCGAGCGGATGGAGACGCCGGGAATCCTCGCCGTCTCCTCCATGAATAGCGGTCAGGTGCAGGGCCCCGGCGGACGGACGCTGGAGAACGTCACCGTGAACGGCGCGTCGGCGCCGTACTTCCAGATGCGCGAGCTGGGGCTAGACCAGGGGCGTCCGTTTGCGGAGCACGAGGCGGCGCGCGGCGTCCCGGTGGCGGTGATCGGCAGCGAGGTCGCGGACAAGCTGTTCGACGGGCGCGGCGCCGTCGGAAGCACCATCCGCGTGCAGGGGCACCCCTTCCAGGTGGTGGGGGTGCTGGAGAAGCAGGGGACGCTGTTCGGCTTCAGCATGGACAACGTGGTGATCGCCCCCGCACGGTCTCCGGTGAACGGCTTCGTCAACCCGTACAACGTGGTGGACGAGATCTCCTTCAAGGTCCCCGAGGCGGCCCTTCTCACCCCCGCCATGGCGGAGATGGAGGGATTGATGCGCCAGCGCCACCGGCTCCGGCCGATGGAGCCAAACTCGTTCGAGGTGGAGACCGCGGAGGCTTCGCTCGGCTTCTGGGACAGGATCTCGCAGATGATGCTGATCGCCCTCCCGGGGCTGGTCGGGATCTCGCTGGTGGTGGGGGCGGTGGTGATCATGAACATCATGCTGGTGTCGGTCTCCGAGCGGACGCGCGAGATCGGGGTGCGCAAGTCGCTCGGCGCCAGGCGCCGCGACATCCTGCTCCAGTTCCTGATCGAGGCGGGAACGCTGTCCGGCGTCGGCGGGGTGCTGGGGATCGGTGCCGGAGTGGCGCTGGCCGCGCTGATCGCTGCGATCTCGCCCATCCCGGCGCGGGTGGCGCCCTGGTCGGTGGGGCTCGGCATCTTTCTGGGGGTCGGGGTTGGTCTCGCGGCGGGGGTGTACCCCGCGTACAAGGCCGCTCGGCTGGATCCCATCGAAGCCCTCCGCAGCGAGTAGAGCGATGAACTGGATCGCGGCACGCGCCGGAGTGGGGACCGCGATCGACGCGCTCCGTGGCAACAAGGCGCGGGCGGCGCTCACCATCCTCGGAATCGTGATCGGCGTCGCCACGGTGATGGCGATGGCGGCGATCGTGACCGGCATTCGCTCCAGCGTCATGAGCGACGTGGAGGCGGCCGGTCCGCGCAACTTCATGGTCGACCGCTTCGACCAGACGCAGATGCGCTTCGACGAGGACTACTGGGCCATGATGCGCCGCAGGCCCGCCATCACCCTGCGCGAGGCCGCACAAGTCGGCTCGGTGCCTTCGGTGAAGTCCGTCACCGCCGCGGTGGACGGTGGCGCGGAGCTGAAGCAGGGGGGACGGGTCTTCGACGGGATCCAGGTGGTGGGCCGCGGCTGGCAGTGGCCCGACTACGCGCAGGGCGACTTCGTCGCCGGCCGCAACTACCTCCCCGCCGAGGAGGCGCGATCGGCGCCGGTCGTGGTGCTGTCGCACGACCTGGCGGAGTCGGTGTTCGAGCGCGCGGAGGCGGCCATCGGGCAGACGGTTCGCCTCGGGGGCCACCCCTTCACCGTGATCGGCGTCTACCGGCTCAAACCGAACCTGTTTTCCGCGCTGGCAAAGAACCTCGCCTTCACCCCGCACACCACGGCGATCAAGCTGCTCGGAGTCCGCGAGGAGTGGCTCCAGCTGCTCGTAGTCCCCGAAGCCGGCGTCGCCCCCGAGCAGGCGATGGACGACGTCACCGCCGCCCTCCGGGTCGCCCGCGGGCTGCGCCCCGCCGACGACAACGACTTCGCCCTGGTCCGCTCGCAGGCGTTCGCGGAACTGTTCGACCGGCTGACCGGCGTGTTCTTCCTGGTGATGCTGGTGCTGTCGTCCATCGGGCTGCTGGTCGGCGGAGTGGGCGTCGTCGCGATCATGATGATCTCCGTCACCGAACGGACGCGGGAGATCGGAGTGCGCAAGGCGCTCGGCGCGACGCGCCGGGAGATCCTCTGGCAGTTCCTCGTCGAGTCGATGACGGTGACGGTGATCGGCGGCGCCATCGGGCTGCTGATCGGCGGCGGCGGAGCGCTGCTGCTCGGTGCACTGACCCCGATCCCGGCCTCCGTTCCCCTGTGGGCGGTCTTCGCCGCACTCGGGGTGTCGGCGGTCAGCGGGATCGGCTTCGGACTGTATCCCGCCAACCGGGCCGCCCGGCTGGACCCCGTCGAAGCGCTGCGCCACGAGTAGAGCCGCCGCCCCATCATCACCCGTTCCCTCCCTGTCCATGCTCCTTCCCCTCGTCGTGCTCCTCCTGGGCAGCGCTCCGGCGCAGCCCGACACCCTCGACG
>JALZKG010000224.1 GCA_030859365.1 Gemmatimonadota bacterium | reverse complement strand
GCCGCAGGGGGCGCTGAGTCGCGCCTTCGGACGCGTGGCCGACCTGCCGATCCCGCGCCCGCTCCGCCGACCGGTACTCGGCGCCTTCGCGCGCGCGGTTGGCGCGTCTGTCGCGGAGGCCGAGCTGCCGCTCGATGCGTACCCGTCCCTGAACCGCTTCTTCACCCGCAAGCTGCGTCCCGGGGTGCGACGCTGGCCGGCCGATCCGGCCGTGCTTGCCTCGCCGGTGGATGGGACCACCGGCCAGCTCGGTCCAGTGGCGGCAGGGTGGGGGGTACAGGCGAAGGGGCGGCGGTACTCGATCGCGGCGCTGCTCGACGACGCGGAGCAGGCGGCGCGCTTCGAGGGGGGTGTCTTCCTGACCACCTATCTGAGCCCGCGGGACTACCATCGCATCCACGCGCCGTGCGCCGGGGAGATCCGGCAGGCACGGCACATTCCGGGTGCGCTGCTCCCGGTCAACCTGCCAGCGGTCCGCCACGTCCCCGAGCTGTTTCCGCGCAACGAGCGGCTGGTCTGCTACCTGGACGGTCCCCTCGGGCGGGTGGCCGTCGTCGCGGTGGGAGCGTACAACGTGGGGCGGATCTCGGCCGCGTGGGATCCGGCCTGGAACTCACCCGGCGGCGGTGCCTCCTGGGTAACCAACCGCGCCGGGCTGGAGGGTGCGACCCGCCGCTACGACCCTCCGGTGCGGGTGGAGCAGGGGGACGAGATCATGACCTTCCATCTCGGCTCGACCATCGTGGTTCTGTGCGAGGCGGGTGCGGTGGATCTTCGCCCCGGTCTGCGCGCCGAAGAATCGGTGCGGCTCGGCGAGCCGCTCGGTCGCGCAGTCGATCTCCTACCCCGCGACGAACTGCTCCACGAAGAAGCGCGCTGAGAGCGGCTCGCCGGTGGCGTGCACCAGCAGCCCCGCCCAGTCCTCCTGCGCGCCGCGGGCGAATACGCGATCCCGGAGAAAATGCCCCATCCCCTCCCATCCCTCCGCCCCGCTCCGGCGGATCGCGGCGCCAAGCTGCGACGTCATCAGCTCGCCGAGCAGGTAGTTGTGGTAGTAGACCGGAGCGCTCGACAGGTGGATCTTCGCTGCCCAGTCCGGCTCGTCGCGCCCCTCCGGGCGTCGGATCCGCTGCATCTCCTCCACCAGCTCCCACCACAGCTGGTTCAGATCCTCGCGGTCCGGACCCCGGTACAGCGCCCGCTCGAAGTGCGCCATCACCAGCATCCAGCGGGTGGAGACGAGCATGGAGGTGCGCAGCTGTTCCCCCACGTCCGCCTGCGCCTCCCGCGTCAGCTCTGCTCCCACCGCCTCCCTGAGCCAGCGGGGGTCGCGGGTGAGGCGCCCCATCAGCATCGCCACCGCCTCCGTGGATAACGTGTGGGCCGGGGTGCGAAGCAGAAAGGGGAGGTCGCCCGGCCGGTGTACGTCGTACGCGGCGTGCCCGAGCTCGTGGAGCAGCGTCGCCATCCAGCGGTCCGTCGGGCGCAGGTTGCAGAGCACCCGTACGTCCCCCTCGCGGTCGATGTCGGTGCAGAAGGCGTGCTGGCCCTTGCCGGGACGCTCCCACAGGTCGCTCCGCGCCAGCACCTCGTCCATCGGCAGCCCCAGCGCGCGGAAGAAGTCGGCCGCGAGCTGCACCAGATCTCCCCCGGCGAACAGCGCGTCCAGGTCGACCGCACCTTCGGGTGGCGCCTCCTGGCCGAAGGGGTCGCTCCAGTGCCAGGGGCGAAGCTCCTCGGGCGCGGTGTCGAAGCGCCCGGCCAGAGCCCGGTCCATGCGCTCGCGGAGTGCGGCGAAAGGAGTGTCGGTCGCTCGCTTGAACTCGTCCAGGAGGGCGAACAACCGCTCCTCGTCCAGCTCCTGAAGCTCCAGCTCCATCCGGTAGAAGTCAGCAAAGCCGAGCGAGCGCGCGGCGGCGTTGCGGCGCCGGACCAGCTCGCGCAGCGGCTCGGCCACCTGCCGGCCGATCTGCTTGCTCGCCTCCCACGCCGCCCGCCGCCGCGCGACGTCGTCCCCGTCGCGAAGGATCTCGAGGAGGGCGTTGTCGGTCACCGCCGCGCCGTCGAGCGTCGCGCGGAAGGTGTGAAAGGTGTGCTCCAGCGCCGCGCTCAGCTCCGCCAGCTCCCTGATCGTCTCCGGGGGCAGCTGGTTGGCGGTAAACTCCAGGTGGAGGAGCTGGAGCTGGCGGCGGAGCAGGGGGTCTTCGATCTCGTCCGAGTCCAGCAGGTCGCGGACGCGGCGGGCGCCCTCCGGGTCGGAGAAGAGCCGCTTGACGGCTGCGCGCGTCTGCGCCAGCCCCGCAGATGCCTGCTCCGAGCCGGTGACCGCGGACTCCCACTCCGCCAGGTGGGCCTCGCGGAGGAGTGGCGCAAGACGGGCCGCGTGAGCGTCGACCCAGACCTGCGCCTCCGCCCCCGGGTTGCCGAAGGGGACCGGTACGCCGGTCATCGCAGCTCGTCGTAGAAGGTGGCAATCGCCGCGGTGCCGCGGTGGAAGTTCTCGATGGAGAACCACTCGTCCGGTGCGTGCAGGTTGTCCCCGGGGAGGCCGAAGCCAACCAGCACCACCGGTGCCCCGAACGTCTCCTGGAAGGCCTGGACGATGGGGATGGAGCCACCCCCGCGGATGAACACCGCGTCCTGGCCCCACGCCGCGCGGAGCGCCCGCTGCACCGCGGCGAACACCGGCCCCTCCGGCTGCGCGTACCAGGGCTGCCCGCCGTGCAGCGCCTCCACCTCCAACGTCACCCCCTCCGGCGCGAGACCGCGGACGTGCTCCGCGAACATGCGCTCGGTCTCGCGGTAGTCCTGATCGGGGACCAGC
>JALZKG010000216.1 GCA_030859365.1 Gemmatimonadota bacterium | reverse complement strand
GCCGCAGGTAGCGGTCGTCCGAGCCGAGCACATCGGACGCCCACTCGGCTCCGGCGCGCGCCTGATACCCCGCGGTGGGGAGCCCGGCCGTAGCCTGGACGCGGGTGCGGAGCCCCGTCACGTTGAGGGAGTTGGACCAGCGGAAGCGCCGGAGGGGAGCGATGTCTTCTTCCGTGCACTGGTCAAGCGCCACGCAGAAGAAGACGGGCGCCGCATCGGTCCGCCCGCGCTCGATGTTGAGCGTCGTGGTCAGCAGCGTCTGCGGAAGCACCTCGCGCGCAAGCGATCCCTGCGCCCCGGTAGCGACCCGCACGTAGGTGCGCACTTCCGAAATGCGCTCGGTCCGCACGTTGAGCAGACCGCTGGTGCGCGTGCCGAAAAGGTCCGGCTGCTGGAAGTCCGCCGCCAGGCGGTAGTTGATGGTGTCGCTGAAGCGGTCGTCCCGCAGCTGGGGGCAGAGTCCCCCCTCCAGGCCGAAGGCGGCCGGCGTCCCCACCCCGATCTTGGAGACTGCGGCGCTCAGCTCCAGCCGCCGCGCACCACCCAGGAAGTTGCGGTCCACGCGCCGAGCGCTCGTACGCAGGCAGTCGAGCGATCCGTAGCCCGCCGTCGCGTCCAGCAGGAACTGCGGCGCTTCCACGATGCGCACCAGCACCGTTGCGTTCGCGATGGCGGTGTCGCGCTGCAGCTCCTCGGGGGCGAGCTCCACCGACGCGAAGTTGACGATCCCCAGGTCGTACAGGTTGCGCTGGCTCCGCTCCAGCTCCGCCGCACGGAGCACGTTGCCGCGGCCGAAGGTCAATTGCCGGCGAGCGGTCCGCTCCCCCAGCCGGGCGCCGCCCAGGAAGAGGATGGTATCCACCCGCACCAGCGGGCCGGGGACCGCCTGGTACTGGACGTCGGCGACGTCCGCGATGGTATCGAGCTGGAAGTTGCGCAGCACCTGCGAGTACGCGTAGCCCTGCCGGAGCATCTCCGCCTGGATGGTGTCCGCGGAGGCGAGAAAGCCGATTCGGCGGAAGGGGTCTCCTTCGCGCAGCGGGAGCCGCCGCCGGATCTCCTCCGGCGGGACCGCCTCGTCGGTCCCCTCCACCTCCAGCGAGCGGAGCGTTACCAGATCCCCCGGCTCCACGCCGAAGCGGACCCGGACGCGGTTCCCTTCCGTGGGATCCACGGCGGGGAGGATGCGCGTTCCGTAGTAGCCCTGGTCGCGGTAGACGAGCTGCATCCGCACGATGTCGCGGCCGAGCGCTTCCAGATCCAGGAAGTAGCGGTCGCGGCCCAGCCCGCCGATGCAGACCGGGACGAAGAGGATGCGGCAGCGCGTCGCGCGCGTGATCGCCACGGCGCGCAGCGAGTCTTCGGAAATCAGCAGATCCCCGACGAACTCCACCCGCTGCACCTCGCGTCCCGCGTACTGGGCGAGCCCCGGAAAGGGTCCGCCCTGGGGCGTGCGCGCGGTGCAGCCAGCACCGAGCGCCACGACCCCCAGGAGGAGCGCGACGCGCAGCCAGCGGAAGGGAGTTCCTAGACTAGGCAAGGGGGCATGCAACGGAAGCGTGAGCGAATCCGGAAGGCGGTTGACTACAACTGTTTGCGACACGGGATGCAGTACTCCACCCGCGGCGTGGAGATCCTCCCCGCCGGCCCCCCCCAGCATGGTTCCACCTTCTGCAAGAAAGGGGCGACTCGGAGGAGCCGCCCCTTCATGCAACCGGTGGCCTGCGCCGGTCAGCTCACGGCGAGCAGCTTGGCCAGCTCTTCCGGAGACAGCTCGCGCCCGGCCCGGGCGCCCATCTTCCGCCCCCGCGCCGCGCGCGGCCTGGGCGCTTCGCGAAGCGTCACCGTCATCTCCGTGGCGGCGCCGAAGCCGAAGCCGGGCATCTCCACCTGCGCGATGGGGTAGCCGAGCAGCATCTCCACCGCCCGCACGTCGCCGATCTCGGCCCCCGACATGAAGGTGATCGCCTCGCCCGTTTCCCCGGCGCGCGCCGTACGGCCGATGCGGTGCACGTACCCTTCGGGGTCCTGCGGCGCGTCGTAGTTAATCACGTGCGAGATCCCCTCCACGTCCAGCCCGCGCTGCGCCACGTCGGTGGCGACCAGCACGCGCACCTCGCCGCCGCGGAACGCGTCCAGCGCCCGCACCCGCTGCTGCATGTTGCGGTCCCCGTGCATGGTGTCCACGGAAATTCCGGTCCGCTGCAGCTGCGACGCCAGCCGGTCCGCGCCAACCTTGGTGCGGGTGAAGACCAGCACCGAGTCCATCCCGGGACGGGCGAGCAGCTCCAGGA
>JALZKG010000180.1 GCA_030859365.1 Gemmatimonadota bacterium | reverse complement strand
CGGAGCGCAGAAACGGCGCTCCCGGATCCCGAGCGTGCCGGCGACGAAATCGTCGATGTCCTCGCCCAGCCGGGCCGACAGCTCGGCGTTGCCCACGACGCGCTCGGGAACCCAGGAGCCGGTGCCGGTAATGGTCGCGTTGCGCATCAGGAGATCGAAGCGTCGGGAGCCGGGGCGGTCGTCCCCCGGAGCACAAGGTGGACGGGAAGGAGGCGCGAAGGGCGTGGACCGGCCCCTGCGTCGTCGCCGATCTGGCGCAGAAGGAGCCGGGCGGCGCGGGCGCCCATCTCCCGCGTGGGAACCGCCACCGTGGAAAGCTCCGGCGTCACCACCCGGGCCATCTCGATGTCGTCGCACCCCATCAGGGAAAGCTGCTCCGGCACGCGGACTCCTTTGACGAGGGACGCCTTGAGCGCCCCGAGGGCGATGAGGTCGTTCACGCAGAAGACGGCGGTGGGGCGCTGCTTCTCGGCGAGCAGCTTCCGCATGGCGGCCTCCCCACCGCCGACGGTGGGCGGCGCACGCCGCACCCACCCGGAAGCGGGGCGAACCCCCGCGTCCCGGAGCGCGGAGAAAAAGCCGCGCTCCCGCATCCGAAAGCTGAACACATCCGTCGCGGGTCCCACAAAGCCGAAGGCCCGGTGACCCAGGCCGAGCAGATGCTCCGCCACCAGCCGTCCGGCGGAGAGTGCGTCGCTCGCCACCCCTGGCCAGCGCTCCGACGGCTCGTCGATCAGCACCACGTTCAGCCCATCCAGCGCGCGGTTCGACAGCAGGGCCGCGCCGATCCCTTCGAGGATCACCCCGTCCACCAGCCGTGCACGGAGCGCTTCCAGCTGCTTTTCCGGAGGGGTTTCCCGGGCATCGCTGAGGAGCACCGCGTACCCCTGTCCTGCCGCGACACGCTCCACCCCGCGCACTACCTCGGCGAAGAAGGGGTTCGCCAGATCCGGAACCAGGACCCCCACCGCGTAGGAGCGCTGCCGCACCAGGCCGCGGGCGAGCAGGTTGGGCCGGTAGCCGAGCTCCTCCGCCGCGCGAAGGACGCGGGTTCGTGTGGCGTCCGCCACCCGGGCTCGCGGGTTGCCACCGAGCACGAGCGAAACGGTTGGCTGCGAAACCCCTGCGAGGCGGGCCACGTCACGGCTGGTAACGGTCTCCATCTGCCATTGCCAATACGTATGAGCACAAAAGTGAATGCGCCGGTGCTGCCTGTACTAATACGTATTGGCATGAGGAGTGTCAAGGGTTTTGTTCTCCGCCCCTGGAAGGCGGAGGGCACGCGGCGGAGTCAGAGGCCGAAGCCCAACCTCAGGAGCACCTCGCCCCGGTCCGGGAACGCTTCGCCAACCTGGATGCTCGCGCCGACGTACACCCGCCCCACGCCGAGCAGCCCGCCCAGCTCCGCTCCGGGTTCCCAGTTCGTGCGTCGTTCCCGTCCGTCGTTGGCCAGCCGGACGTCGCTGCGAACCCAGCTGACCTCCGGAATCGCGAACAGTGTCAGCGACGACGAAGGTGCGAGCGGAAGCGTCCTGCCGATCCCTACCCCGAGCGGAACGGCGAGCTGGGTGAGCGCTTCCTCACCGGCTACGGGAGTGCGCATGTAGCGCGCGCCCACCACCGGACACAGCGAGGGCTCCATGTACGGCAGCTCGTACGCGGCGCGCGCGGAGAGCGAGTAGTCGCCCCCATCGCGGGTCGACTGGAGATAGCCGAGGGAAAGGGTGAGCGGCCCGGACAGGTTGGCGTCCAGCAGGGCGCCGAGACGCACCGGATCGCCGCCTCGCACCACGCCGGAGAGCCAGAAGTCGCCCGGGACGAGCGGCAGCCCGATGCACGCCTGCGCGGCGGCGGGCAGAGCCGAGGCCGCGAGGAACGAGAGGATCGCAAGCCAGGTACGCGTGAATGTACGCATGTTCGATTTCAGGTACGGGCGGAGCATCACCCCACCACCAGGTTGACCAGCCGGTCCGGGACGAAGACCGTCTTCCGGATCTGCTTTCCCTCCAGGAACTTCCGCACGTGCGCGTCGGCCAGGGCCGCCTCGCGCGCCTCGGCTTCGGCGATGCCGCGCGGCATTGCGAGGCGCGAGCGCACCTTGCCGTTGACCTGCACCACGAACTCCACGGCGTCCGCGATCGCCTTCGCCGGGTCCCACGCGGGCCAGCGGCCGCCGTCGAAGACGGAGCCCTCGCCCCCCGTACGCGCCCACAATTCCTCGGCGAGGTGCGGAGCGAACGGCGCGACGAGGGGGATCAGCGGCGCCACCGCGTCGCGCTCCGGCGTGCGGCCGCCCGCCCGGACCGTGTTGAGGTACTCCATCATCGCCGCCACCGCGGTGTTGAAGGAGAGCGCCTCCAGATCTCCCGTCACCTTGCGGATGGTGGCGTGCAGCTTCTGCTCCACCTGAGGCTCCAGGGCGCGATCCTCGGAGGAAAGCACCGTGTCCCACAGGCGGTTGAGGAAGTTGTACGGCCCGGTGATCCCGGCTTCCCGGAAATCCCCTCCCTCCTGGTAGGGGCCGATGAACATCAGGTAGGTACGAAAGGTGTCCGCCCCCCACTCCTCGATGAACTCGTCGGGGACGATCACGTTGCCGCGCGACTTGGACATCTTCGCGCCGTCCTTGACGATCAGGCCGTGGGCGCGGAATCGCTGAAACGGCTCCTCGAAATCCACGTGCCCCAGCTCCCGGAGCACCATGGTGATGAAGCGCGAGTAAAGCAGGTGCAGCACCGCGTGCTCGTTGCCGCCGATGTAGCTGTGCACCGGGAGCCAGCCGCGCGTCACATCCGGATCGAAGGGAGCCTTCTCGTTGCCCGCCGACGGGTAGCGGAGAAAGTACCAGGCGCTATCCAGAAAGGTGTCGGACACGTCGGTTTCGCGCCGCGCTTCCCCGCCGCACTGCGGGCACTCCGTCCGGTACCACTCCTCGTGGCGCGCGAGCGGAGAGATGCCGCTCTCGTCCGGGCGGAAGTCGTCGATGTGCGGGAGCACCACCGGGAGCTGGTCTTCCGGCACCGGCACCGTGCCGCACTCGTCGCAGTACAGGATCGGGATCGGGGGGCCCCAGTAGCGCTGGCGGGAGATGCACCAGTCGTGGAGGCGGTAGTTGGTCCGCGGCGTCGCCATCCCCTTGCCGACCAGCGCCTGGGTGATGGCCTGCTTCCCGAGCGACGCCTCCACCCCGTCGAAGCGGGCGGAGTTTACCAGCCGGCCGGGGCCGGTGTACGCCTCCGCCAGCGGGGTGTCGCCGTCCTCGCCCGCCGGGGCGACCACACGGCGGACGGGGAGCCCGAACCTGTGCGCGAACTCCCAGTCGCGTTCGTCGTGCCCCGGCACCGCCATGATCGCGCCGGTGCCGTACTCCATCAGCACGTAGTCGGCGATCCAGACGGGGATCTCCTCGCCGCTGATCGGGTTGACGGCGCGGGCGCCGGTGTCGACGCCGCTCTTCTCCTTGTCGGTGGTCTTGCGGCTCACCAGATCGGTGGCCGCCACCCGGGCACGGTACGCCTCGACCGCTTCGCTCCGCTCCGGCGTCGTGATCCGTTCCACCAGCGGGTGCTCCGGTGCGAGCACTATATAGGTGGCGCCGAACAGGGTATCCGGGCGCGTGGTGAAGACGGAGATGACGGTCGCGTCGCGCTCTCTGCCCTGGACGACGGGAAAGGCGATCTCCGCCCCCTCGCTCCGCCCGATCCAGTTTTCCTGCGCCTTCTTGGTGGTCTCGGACCAGTCGATCCACTGGAGGTTGTCGAGCAGCCGCCCGGCGTACTGGGTGATGCGGAAGAACCACTGCGACAGGTTGCGCATCTCCACCGGCGTGCCGCAGCGCTCGCACTCCCCGGCGATCACCTGCTCGTTGGCGAGCACGGTGTTGCACCCGGGGCACCAGTTCACCGGCGCCTCCTTCTTCACCGCCAGCCCCGCCTTGAAGAGCTGCAGAAAGATCCACTGCGTCCAGCGGTAGTACTCGGGGTCGGTGGTATCGACGGTGTGATTCCAGTCGTACATGAAACCGACGCGGCGGAGCTGGCGGGTGAAGCGCTCCACGTTGCGGGGGATCAGCTCCATGGGGTGGACGCCCTGCTTCAGCGCGAAGTTCTCCGAGTGGATGCCGAAGGCGTCGAAGCCGATCGGCTCGAAGACGTCGTGGCCCTGCAAGCGCTTGAAGCGGCCGAAGACGTCGGCGCCGGTGAAGGCGTAGATGTTTCCCACGTGCAGCCCCTCGGCCGACGGATACGGGAACATCATCAGGTTGTAGAAGGGGCGCCCCTCGCTTCCGGCGCGGCGGAGCCTCTCGTCGCTCCAGCGGTTAGTCCCCCGCTCATCCCAGCGCTCCTGCCAGCGGCGCTCGACCTCGGAGGAGTGGTAGCTGTCGGTACGCTGGGAGAGTGCGGTGTCGCTCATCGGAACTTTCAGGATGGAACCGGCAACGATGCGTCGTCGACGGGATGGCATCGCCAGCAATGCAACGCTGTAAATGTCGCAGGCGGAAAGGGAAGTTACAAGGGCGGCCGCGCGGCGTGGCGGCGGCTCCTGAATCTGCTCAATCACGGCTCGTGGATCGGCACCCTGCTTGCATGGCCGGCACGCCTCGTACCGGACCCGCATACATCCGCGCCGTTCCATCGAAGGAGCCACCGTGAGCAAGCAGCACGAGAGCGACGGACACACCCCCGTCGACGAGCACGGCAAGGATCGTGGTCTGGCACCCTTCCGCGAGGAATCCGACGGCGAGTACCTGACCACCAAAGGCGATCGACGTGGAGCCGCCGGGGGAGGGGCAGGCGGCGCCGGTGAGCAAGCGCGCGCCCGAAGTCGGCGTCGAGGCGCGCAAGCGCACCGATTCGATCCGCACTCGCAAGATGGCCATACTTGCCGCAGACGGCTACGATCACGACGCGCTGATGCAGGTGAAGGAGGCGCTGGAGAAGAAGGGGGCGCCGAGACTCACGGCGTCGTTTCCGTGGCAGGCGGCGAGTCGGTGGCCGACCGGGTCAAGGGAGCGGTGGGGCTGAGCGAAGACACCGGCGTGGGCGGCTTCACCGAGCGCTTCGTGGAGGCGCTGGCGCACCACCGCCACTGGGGGCGCGAGGTGAAGGAGACGGTGCCCGCCTGACCCCCGGATCCGCCCCGCCACCTACTGCCACAGCAGCGCCTCCACCGCGGCATAGGGATCCTCTCCCTGCGCCGCCGCCGCGGTGATGGCGCGTAGGGCGAGCGGCAGGTCACGTCCGTAGCGCTCCCACACCCGCTCGAACAGCTCCAGCCGCCCGTAGTACAGGCGCCTGCCGATGAGAGTGGCGTTGTTGAGAGGGAGCCGCTCGAAGCTCCCGAACTGCAGCACCTGGAGCCGCGGCTTCACCTCGGCGCCGAAGCGCCCCCGCGCGCGGCGGAACACCTCCTCCCGCGCGGCCACCTTCTGCTCCGAAGACAGGTTGGCGCGGGCGTACAGCGCCTCCAGCTCGTGGACCAGCTCCTCCAGAAAGGCGCCGAAGCGTAGCTCGTCCTGCCAGGCGGCGCGGGCCTGTCGGCAGCGGGGCCCCTGCTCCCCCTCCCGCCCGCAGAAGAATCGGATCGCGCCGCGGGCTCCCACGAAGTTCGCCACGCTCTCGTTGAACTGCACCTGCCCGGAAACGAACAGTGTGTTGTGGAACAGCTCGTGGATCACCGTGTTGGCGAGCTGCACGCTATCGTAGCGAAGGAGCGGGGACACCAGCGGATCGTTGAACCACCCCAGCGTGCTGAAGGCGGAGGTGGGGCGCAGATATGTGTCGAAGCCGCGCGCCTCCAGCCGCGCGATCTCCCGCCGTGCGCTCCGCTCGCTGAAGAACCCCTTGTACGGCACCCGCCCCACGATGGGAAACCACCAGGTGTGCGCCTCGAAGCGGTCGCGGTGCGCGGCGGACAGGACCAGCGCCAGGGTATCGGAGTCGAGCTGCGAAAAGGCGGTGTAGCTCCTGCCGACGTCGAGCCCGAGCGTGTCCGCCGCGAAGGTGCGGGCGTCCAGCACCAGCGCGAGCTTGCGGCGCGTTTCCTCCGGGGTGCGGGGATCGTCCACCAGCCGCTGAATCGGCTGGCGGCGGGCGAGGATCTTGGCCTCCTCGTACCCGGCGCGCAGGACGTAGATGGGCGAGCAGCCGGCGAGCAGCAGCAACAGGACGAGCAGCGGGATCCGTCTCACTGCGGTTCGGCGCGGGGTTCGGTGAGGAGCAGGGCGCGGCGCCAACCGCGCACGGAGTTGACGATCCATACCTCATCGGCGTCCTGGAGGTCCTCCGGCCGGAGGGTCCGCTCCCGGATCTTGCCTGCGCGCAGCAGCTCGGCACGCAGCACCCCCGGGAGCAGCCCGGAGTCCAGCGGCGGAGTCCAGAGCGAGCCGTCGATGCGCGCGACCAGGTTGCCGGTGCACGCCTCCGTCACCTCCCCCCGCTCGTTGGTCAGAACGATCTCGTCGCAACCAGGGTGCGCCGCTGCACGGGAGGTGTAGACCGCGCGGTCGGTCGTCTTGTGGAAGAGGAGCGGATCGGCGGAATCCACCGGGTCACGCGAGATCGCGACGCGGAGCGGGGCATCGAAGTCCGGCGGAAGCGGCGTCGCATCCGTCGCGACGGAGCCGTCGGCACCCAGGCGGAGCCGCACCTTCCACCTGCCTTCGCCGAGGGGGGCGGCGGCCCGCTTCAGCGCGCCGCGCAACGCTTCCCGGTCGTACGGAAAGCCCCAGCGAGCGGCGGAAGCCCGAAGACGGCGCAGGTGACCCCCGAGCCGGAGAAACCCATCCGGACCCGCCCAGGCGAGGGATTCCAGCAGCTCGAAGTCGGCGGCGGGCGCGCGGGTGAAGGCCGCCTTGGACAGGCACTCGCGGTGCTCCTCTGCGGCGTCGGAGTCCCAGGTGATCCCGCTCCCGACGCCGAGTGTTGCTTCGCCCCTGCGGCGATCGACCACCACGGTACGGATCGCGACGCTGAACACCGCTTCGCCGGGCGAGACCCAGCCGATGGCGCCGGTGTAGACACCCCGCGGACCGTCCTCCACCGCCCGCAGGATCCGGGTGGTCCGCACCTTCGGTGCGCCGGTGACGGAGCCGCAGGGGAAGAGGGCGCGGAACAGCTCCGGGAGCCCGGTTCCGGGACGCGTGCGCGCATGTACCGTGGACGTCATCTGGTGGACGGTCGGGTAGCGCTCGGTCGCGAAGAGCCGCGACACCCGGACACTCCCCCACTCGGCTACGCGGCCGGCGTCGTTGCGCAGCAGGTCCACGATCATCAGGTTTTCCGCGCGCTCCTTGGGTGAGGCGCGCAGCTCCGCGGCGAGCCGCCGGTCTTCCGCGCCCCACCTTCCGCGGGGACGCGTCCCTTTCATGGGCCGCAGCGTCAACTCGCTCCCACGCCAGCGGAAGAAAAGCTCGGGCGACGCCGAGACGACGGCCCACTCCGGCGTCTCGATCAGCGCGCAAAAAGGGGAGCGCTGCGCGCGGGCAAGCCGCTCGTAGAGCACCTCCGGGCTGCCGGAGAAAGCAGCCCGGAGCGGAAAGGTAAGGTTCGCCTGATAGGTGTCGCCCGCGGCGATCCAGCCGCGGATCCGCTCCACCCGCCCCCGGTACTCCGCGTCCGGCAGCGCCGCCTCCCAGGGGCCCAGCTCGGCGGATCCGAGCGTCGGCCGAGCCGGCAGTTCCGCGCGGTCACGCACCTCCCACAGCGCGAACCAGAGGAGCGGAAGCCGCGGGTCGGGTGCGTGCACCGCGAGGGCGGCATCGAAGGCCGGCGCCGCCTCGTAGGTCAGCCACCCGGTCGCGTGCAGCCCCCGCGCCGCCGCGGCCTCCACCTCCCCCAGCGCGGGGAGCACCTCGTCCAGCCGCCGCGCCTGGACGACGCTCCGCAGACCGGAAAATCGAAAGCAGCGCCCCTCCCATGCCCCGCCGCCGAAGGCGTCGAAGCGGACGTGGACGCCGGGGGCGCTCACGCGCCGGCCACCTCGGCGGGGATCGGGCGCGGGCGGGTCATCGTCTCCGGGGCGAGGATGTCGTCG
>JALZKG010000170.1 GCA_030859365.1 Gemmatimonadota bacterium | reverse complement strand
ACATGGCTCGCGGTGGGATTCCGGCTCTGGAGGTGATGGCGGGGAGTTTGACCGAGCTCGCCGGAGTCTCGCTCTCTGAAGAAGAGCGACAAAGGGCCGGAACTGCCCTGCAATGGGCAATGGGGATTGGCGCGGGCATGCTCTACGGCGTGCTCCGGGACCGCATCCCCGCGGTCCGTGCAGGACACGGGATTGCCTACGGAGCCGCCTTCTCGCTCGTGGTGGACGAAGGACTCACGCCCCTGCTCGGCTTCGCGCCTGGTCCCGGCGCCTTTCCCTGGCAGACGCACGCACGCGGCTTAATTGGCCATCTTGTCTTCGGCATGGTCGCGGAGACCACGCTGGAGTGGCTCGCCCCGGTGGAGCCGAGAGCTGGAGGGGGTGATAGCGAACTCCGCTGAGTTGGCGGGTCGTGCGGGAGCCACGGTCCTCAAGTTCGGCGGCATCTCGGTGGAGGATGCTGCCGCCTTTGAACGCGTTGCGGCGATTGTAGCTGCCCGACGAGACGAGGTGCCCGTCGTGGTCACCTCCGCTATGGCCTGGGTGACTGATACGCTCGTGGTTGCGGCGCGGGTAAGCTCCCCAGGCGAGCTCGACGCGGCGTACCGCGAACTGCAGGCGCATCTGGATCGGCATGTTGCAGTAGCAGCGGCACTCGTGGACCGGGTGGATGCTGCGGAGGTGGAGGCCGTGGTCACAGCCGCCGGCAGGGAGATTCGAGACCTGCTGCGCATCATGGCCGTGCACCCCGGGACGCGCCGCGCGCTTGGGGATGAGGTAGTCTCCTGGGGAGAGCGCCTTTCCTCCTTTCTCCTCGCTGCGGTGCTGCGCGCCTGGGACCTCCCGGCGCGCTGGGTGGACGCGCGCGCGTGCATCCGCACCAACGAAGAGCACGGCCGGGCAGCGCCCTTCATGGAGCGCACGGTGGAAGAGACGCGACGCACCCTCCCCCCCCTCTTCACGGTGGGGGAGGTCCCGGTGCTCGGGGGATTCATAGGCTCCGCGGAGACCGGCGCCACCACTACCCTGGGGCGTGGCGGGTCGGACTATACGGCTGCGCTGACCGGGG
The DNA here is from genome assembly GCA_030859365.1 of Gemmatimonadota bacterium. GTDB lineage: Bacteria > Gemmatimonadota > Gemmatimonadetes > Longimicrobiales > Longimicrobiaceae > JALZKG01. Next base: position 3,127 of record JALZKG010000170.1, on the reverse strand, counting down.
CGGCGCTGGAGGCGCGGGAGATCCAGATCTGGACGGACGTGACGGGGTTCCTGACCGCCGATCCGCGTGTGGTACCACACGCCCGCCGGATCAAGCGGATGTCCTACGAGGAAGCGGACGGCAGGACGACGGCGCTGGCCACCGGCGCGAACCCGCCCTGGAACGGCGTCGCCTACCACCGGGGCGCGTTCTACGTCGCCGAGGGAGGGCACCGCGAGGGGGGCCGAATTCTACGCATCGGGATGAATGGCACGATCACACCGCTCGTGCAGGGACTCCCCAGTCTGGGAGACCACCACACCAACGGGCCCGCTATCGGGCCGGACGGACGGCTGTACTTCGCGCAGGGGACCGCGACCAACTCCGGCGTCGTCGGCGAAGACAACCACCAGTTCGGTTGGCTGCCGCGAAACCCCGGCTTCCACGACGTCCCCTGCCGCGACGTCACGCTGACCGGGGAGAACTTCACCACCGGCAACCCGCTCACGCCCGACGAGGCGGACCGGGCCACGACGGGCGCATTCGTCCCCTTCGGCACCCCCACGGTCCGTGGGCAGACCATCCGCGGCCGGGTGCCCTGCTCCGGCGCGGTGATGCGGATCCCTCTCGCCGGCGGAACCCCCGAGGTGGTGGCGTGGGGCTTCCGCAACCCGTTCGGCATCGCCTGGTCCCCCGAGGGTCGACTCTACGTGTCGGACAACCAGTACGACGACCGCGGCAGCCGCCCTGTGTGGGGCGGGGGAGACCTGCTCTGGAGCGTCGAGCCGGGAAGCTGGTACGGATGGCCGGACTTCCACGGCGGCCGGGCCCTGAGCGACGCCGATCAGTACAAGCCTCCCGGCAAGCCGCGTCCGGCGTTTCTGCTCGCCGAGCACCCCAACCCACCGCCGCGGCCCGCGGCGATCCTGGGAGTTCACTCCTCTTCCAACGGCTTCGACTTCAGCCGCAGCGCCGCCTTCGGCCACGCGGGCGAGGCGTTCGTCGCCCAGTTCGGCGACATGGCGCCGGGCGTCGGCAAGGTCCTGTCCCCCGTGGGGTTCAAGGTGGTGCGGGTGGAGGTAGCGACCGGCGTCGTCCATGACTTCGCGGTGAACCGCGGATCCGCCCACGGCCCCGCGTCACGCATCGGCGGCGGGGGGCTGGAGCGGCCGATCGCGGTGCGCTTCAATCCTTCCGGAGACGCGCTCTACCTGGTGGACTTCGGGGTGATGACCATGGGCCCACGAGGCCCAGAGCCGCGCGCCGGGACGGGAGTGCTGTGGCGGATCACGCGAACCGGGGGAGGTGTCCGATGAGCTTCGCACCGCTGCGAGGTGGTCTCGTCCTGCTCATGCTCGTGGTGTCCGGGTGCGGCTCCCCGCGGCGCAGCGAGCCCATCGCCGGTCCGCTGCGGCTGGACGACTCCCAGCTCGCGCTGGGGGAGCGGGTGTTCAGCGTCAACTGCCAGCAGTGCCACCCCGGAGGGGAGGGCGGGCTGGGTCCCGCGCTCAACGACAAGCCGGTGCCCACCTGGCTGATCCGCTTCCAGGTGCGCCATGGGCTGGGGGCGATGCCGGCGTTCGGCCCGGATCGGATCAGCCCGGACGAGCTGGACGCCCTGCTCCGGTACATGCTGGTCCTGCGGCGGAACGATCCACCAGCCCCGGGATGACCCGGCGGGGAACGGTTCCTGCCGGGGGGATTCGGCTCACCCCAGCCCCGGAGACACGATGCGCAGAGCAGACCAAGGACGGAACGGAGACCTGATCACGGACCTGGTCAAGGGAGCGATCGCCGGAGCGGTCGGGACCTGGGCGATGAACAGGGTCGCCAACACCATGTATGAGCACGAAGGCACCGGCGCGTTTCTGCGGGACAAGGCCGCACAGACCGGAGGCGAGTACGCCACCACGGTGGCGGCGCGCAAGGCGGCGGGGCTCGCCGACCGGGAGCTTTCCCACGATGAGGCGCAGAAGGGCGGCCTCGGGATCCACTGGGCGATCGGGATCGGGTTCGGAATGGCGCACGCGGCGCTCCGCGATCGGGTGCCCGGGATCGGCATCGGACACGGGCTGGTGCACGGAACCATCCTCTTCCTGCTGGTGGACGAGGCGGCGAAGCCGCTGCTCGGCCTGTCCGGCGGCCCCACCGAGTTTCCCTGGCAGGCGCACGCCCGCGGCCTCGCGGGGCACCTGGTGCTCGGCGGCGTGACCGATGCCACGCTCGACCTCCTCGACCGGGCGTCTTGACGACGTGGCCTCGCTTCGTCTCGGCGTCACCGGAACCGACGCCGGCGCGGGAAAGACCGTCGTCGCGGGAGCGCTGCGGGCGCTCCTCCGCCGGCACGGGCGCCGCGCCGGGGTGATGAAGCCGGAGGTGTCGTGGACCGCGACGGAGCGGAGCGGCGTGCAGACGGACGTGACAGCGCTCGACGAAGCGTTCCAGGAGATGGCAGGGGAGTACGACGCGGTGGTCGTGGAGGAGACCGGCGGGCTGGTGGCGCCGGTGACGCGCGACCTGTCCTGGGACGCGCTCTTCGTCGCCTGGGAGCTGGATCTGGTGGTGGTCGCGTCGAACCGGCCGGCGGTCTTGTCGCACACGCTGCTCGTGGTCCGCGCGGCGCATGACGCGGGGCTGCGGGTGCGCGGGGTCGTGCTGAACGACGATGCTCCGTTGGGCCCGGGAGCATCGGCCGAGGGGACCCGCGCCGATGCGCTGCGCACACTGCTCGCCCCCGTTCCGCTGCTCCGCTTTCCCCATCTGGAGCGTCCGGACGACCCCGACGCGCTCGCCGACGCCGCGGAGCGAGCCGGCTTAGCCGCGCTTCTCCGCGAACGGGAGCGTCCCGCCTCGTAGCCACCGGCTTCCGCTCCGCCGCACTTGCGGCGCGGCTTGGTGCGCGGGCATCTTTCCTCCGTGGCAAACCCCTTTCGCAATCTGTTTCTGCCCCGGCGCGTTCCGGTGGAGATCGTGACGCAGCGTCGCACCTTCGACGACGTCATTCTTCCGCCGGCCACCCGGCGCGCCCTGGAGCAGGCGCTGTCGCAGATCCGCAAGCAGACGCTTATCTTTGAAAGTTGGGGATTGGCGGAGCGCCACCCGCAGGCGACCGGGCTTGCCTTCAACTTCGCCGGCCCCCCGGGCACGG
>JALZKG010000157.1 GCA_030859365.1 Gemmatimonadota bacterium | reverse complement strand
GGGGGGGGGCGCTTCTGTCGTGCAACCTCGATGTGTCAGGCGGCGGAAGCCTGCACGACCGACACCTTTTTCCGGTTCTTGTCCTTGCGGCCGAACTCCACGTAGCCGTCGACGAGCGCGAAGAGCGTATCGTCGCTGCCGCGCCCGACATTGTCGCCGGGGTGGATCTTGGTGCCGCGCTGCCGCATGATGATGTTGCCGGCGAGCACCCGCTCACCGCCGAACTTCTTGACGCCGAGGCGCTGCGCGTTGGAGTCGCGGCCATTGCGTGTAGAACCGCCGCCCTTTTTGTGTGCCATGGGTTCGCTCCTTAGCCCAGGTTGATTTCGTCGATCTGCACTTCGGTGAACTTCTGCCGGTGACCCTGCTTGCGGCGGTAGTTCTTGCGGCGCTTGTGCTTGAAGATGATGATCTTCTCGCCCTTGCCGTGGCGGACGACCTTCGCGGTCACCGCCGCTCCGGACACCAGCGGAAGGCCCAGCTTCACGTCGTCGCCGGAGGAGCCGAGGAGAACCTCGTCGAAGGTCAGGGTTTCGCCGGGCTCGATGTCGACCGAGGGGATGCGAAGCGTCCTGCCCGGCTCGGCGCGAAACTGCTTTCCGCCGGTGCGGATGATGGCGTACATGAAGCAGGCTCCTGTCACAAACGCAGATTGTTTGCAGAAAAATACAAGCTCGTAATATCTAGCGACTACCCCGGACTGTCAAGCTCGAATCCTGAGCGGTGGAGTCACGCGCCCCCGAAGCGTTCCGTGATGTCCCCGTGGTTGGTGGTCGATACGAGGCGAAAGGCGTCCAGCTGTATCAGGGGATCGTCGCGAAGCGCCACCTTTGCGGACGTTTCCTTCTGCACGCGGCGGAGAAAGTCCCGTTCCTCCTCCATGGCGTACAGCGCGACCTCCGGATGCAGCCGCACCAGCAGGTTGCGCTCCCCGCCCGAGAACACCGCCCGGCGCACGGAGCGCTCCACACGTCGAAGCACCGTCTCGGGCGTGAACACGCGCCCCGTTCCCGCGCAGCAGGAGCAGGCCGTGGTCTGCGACTGGTAGAGCGAGGGACGCACCCGCTGGCGGGTCATCTCGATGAGTCCCAGCCCGGAAACCTGGAATGCACGGGTTCTCGCGCGATCGCGGGTGAGGTGGGTACGCAGCTCCTGCAGAAGCCGCTCCTGGTTCTGCTTGGCCTCCATGTCGATGAAGTCGCAGACGATGATCCCCCCCACGTCGCGCAGGCGCAGCTGCCGCGCGATCTCCCGGGCGGCGTCGAGATTGGTCTTGAGCACCGTCTTTTCCGGGTCCCGCTTCCCCGTGTAGCGTCCGGTGTTCACGTCGATGGAGACCAGCGCCTCCGTCGGCTCGATGATGATGTAGCCGCCGGAGGGGAGGTCGACGCGTCGCTGAAAGGCCGCGCGGATGGCCGACTCGATCCCCCGCGCGTCGAAGAGCGGCTCCCGCTCCTCGTACAGATGAACCCGCTCGAGGAGCGACGGGTCGATCGACTCCAGATACGCGCGGACCTCCGCGTGGACCTGGGGATTGTCGATCACCAGCGAGTCCACCTTCTGGGAAAAGAGGTCCCGGATGATCCCCGCGGTCAGCTTGGCCTCCCGGTGCAGCGCCGCGGGGGCACGAGCCCGATCCGCCCGCTTACGGATAGCCCTCCACGTGCCCATCAGCGAGTGGAGCTCGCGGGCAAAGGTGTCGCGGGTGAGCTCTTCCCCGACGGTGCGGATGATGACACCGCCCTGCCCCTCGGGCAGAATCTCCCGCGCCATAGTCCGCAGCCGCGCCCGCTCCTCCCGGTCTTCGATCTTGCGGCTGACGCCGACATGATTCGATGCGGGGATGTAGACGAGAAAGCGTCCGGGGAGGGAAACCTGCGCCGTAACGCGCGCGCCCTTGGTGCTGATCGGCTCCTTGGAGACCTGGACAAGCAGGTTCTGACCCTTCTTGAGCACATCCTGGATCGAGGGGAGCTTGCGACTTCGTCTCCCTCCACCGTTCTCCTCCTCCTCGCCGCCGTCGGAGGGCTCCCCTTCCTCGTCGTCGCTCCCGTCGTCGGCGACGTCGGACACGTGCAGAAAGGCCGCCTTCTCCATTCCGATGTCGACGAACGCGGCCTGAATTCCGGGCAGCACGGCGTCCACACGCCCAAGGAAGATGTCCCCGACCATGCGGCCGGTGTCGGGCCGGTCCACCATCAGTTCGACGAGCACGTCGTCTTCGAGGATGGCGACCCGGGTCTCCTTGGCCGAACTGTTCATCAGGATCTCGCGCTTGACGCTCTGCTTTGCGCCGCGCGCGCCGTCCTCGCCCGTATTGGGGCTGGCCTCGTTGTCGGTCTCCGTTCGCAAACCGTTCACTCTTTCGCTCATCGCAGCCGCCTCCCGGGGGTGGGCCGCGGCAGGGTCGTCAGTTCGCCAGATCGCGGAGGAGATGACGGGCGATCACCAGCCGCTGGATCTCGCTTGTTCCTTCCCCGATCTCGCAGATCTTGGCGTCGCGCATCATACGCTCCACCGGGTACTCCTTGGTGTAACCGTAGCCGCCGTGGATCTGCACCGCCTTGATGGTGGTGCGCATCGCGAGCTCGGAGGCGTACAGCTTGGCCATGGACGCCTCCCTGGAAAAGGGCTTTCCCCGCTCCTTGAGCCACGCGGCGTGGTACACGAGGTGCCTGGCGGCTTCGATCTCCGTCGCCATGTCGGCCAGCATGAACTGGATCCCCTGGAACTCCGTGATCCGCGAGCCGAACTGGCGGCGCTCCGTCGCGTATTTCAGCGCCTGGTCCAGCGCACCCTCGGCGATTCCGAGCGACAGTGCCCCGATGCCGATCCGTCCGGCGTCCAGCGTCTGCATGAAGTTGATGAAGCCGCGTCCGGGCTCGCCCAGCACGTTTTCATCCGGGACGAACGCGTTCTCCATGATAAGCTCGCGGGTGTCGGAGGCACGCCACCCCATCTTGTCTTCCTTCTTCCCCGCTCGCACGCCTTCGATGAAGTGCAGCTCATCGGAGTGGCCGATTCCAAGCTCCCGCGCCCGCTCGAGATCCGTCGTCGGTTTGGTGACGATAAAGGAAGTGATCCCCTTCGCTCCCTGCTCGCGGTCGGTGACCGCCGTCACCACGAAGACCTCACCCACCCCGGCGTGGGTGATGAAGATCTTGCTCCCGTTCAGGAGCCAGCCGCCATCTACCCTGGTCGCGTAGGTCTGTGTGCCGCCCGCGTCGGACCCGGCGCCGGGCTCCGTCAGTCCAAAGCCGCCGAGCACCTGTCCGGAGGCGAGCAGGGGAACGAAACGCTCCCGCTGCTCGTCCGTGCCGAACACGACGATGGGGGACGTCCCCAGCGTCGTATGCGCGGAGATGGTGATGGCGTGCGACGCGTCCACCCTGGCGAGTTCGTGGATCGCGATCATGAAGGCGATCCCGTCCATTCCGGCTCCTCCGAGATCCTCGGACCAGGGAACCCCGAACAGCCCCAGCTCCGACATCTTCTTGACGTTCTCCCAGGGAAACTCCGACCTCTGGTCCAGCTCTCCGGCGACGGGCGCGATCTCGTTCTCGGCGAACTCGCGCACCATCTCGCGGATCATCTGGTGATTCTCGTCGAAGTAGCGCAGCATCGTGTTCGGCAACGGGTTGTGGACGGAACCTATGAAAAACGTCGTAAGTTAAGCCCCTGACCCCGTCCCGGAAAGATGCGGGACTTCAGGGGCCGCCCGACTCCTCCCGGATCAGGCGCTGGAAGACCTCGCCGTACCGCTCCAGCTTCGCGGGACCAACGCCCGCAAGGGAGAGAAAGGCGCTGTCGTCCAGGGGCCGCTGCCGCGCCATCGCGATCAGGGTGCGGTCGGAAAAGACGCAGTAGGCCGGCACCCCCGCCTCCCGCGCCAGCTCGCCCCGCAATGCGCGCAGGCGGACGAAGAGCGTCGCCTCCTCGGTGCTCGCGGGAGCGGGGACGCCCCCGCGCTCGCTGCTCTGGCCCGCCCCACCGGTCCGGGACTCCGACACCGGCGCGGCGTGGGCCTCGCCGCCGTTTACGGCGGACAGCAGCGCCTGGCCGAAGCGTTCCAGAATGCGCGGACCGACGCCGGGCACCTCCAGCAGCGCATCCGGCGTCGCGGGCCGGCGGGTGGCGATCTCCCGCAGCACCGCGTCCGAAGCAACAAAGTAGACCGGAAGTCCGGCCTGCTTGGCGAGCCGGGCACGCACGCGCGTCAGCGCACCCCACAGGGGGGGATCCTCCGGCGGGTCCAGTGCCGGTACGGCATCCGCATCGCGGGCGGAGCGGGCAGAGCGCTCCGGCGTCGGAACGGTTCCCATGCAGCGGTCGCACGCGCCGCACTCATCCATCGCCGCGGGATCTCCGAAGTAGCGCAGCACGTAACCGCGTCGGCACCCCTCGTGATAGCTGTACCGCTGCATCTGCTGCAGCTTGCGGGTTTCCCGCCCCCGCCGGGACTCCAGCCCCCGCCAGTCGATGGCCACAGTCCGGACCGGCGTCGTCCGGTCCAGCACCCAGACGCCTTCGCCGCTCCAGCTCTGCCACTCGAGAAAACCTTCGTCCCTCAGCCCCTGGAGCAGGGTTTCCGCGCGCCCGCGTCCGCCGGCCAAGCCACCGAGGGCTCGCCACTCCACCTCCGCCCCCCGGGAAAGCGCCTCCCCGCCGGCTACGCGCCAGAGCCGCCGCAGAAGGTGCAGTTCTTCGTCCCTTCCGGTCCCGTCCAGCTCCCGGGTGATCCGCGCCGGCCGGGCGATCAGCCGAATCCGCACGCTTGGGGCGGCGCCGGCCTGGCCGAGCCGCACCAGCCCGTAGTCCCCGAGGATGCGGAGCGCGGAAAAGACCTGCCGGTCGCCCTTCACCGAAGCCACGGTGCGGGCGAACTCCGCGACGGACAGGGGGAGCGCACCACTCGGATCCGCGGCGCCGCGGAGGGCTCTCAGAACCTCCTCCACCACCCCCCGCGGCGGATGGCTCTGCTCGATGAAGAACTCGTGGGTGAAGCGGTCGGCGTACGCGTGCAGCAGGACACAGTCGGCGGGAGCCCCGTCCCGCCCCGCCCGGCCGGCCTCCTGATAGTACGACTCCAGGTTGCCGGGCATGTTGTAGTGGACCACCAGCCGCACGTCGGGCTTGTCGATCCCCATCCCGAAGGCGTTGGTCGCCACCACGACCGGGCTTTCACCCCCCATGAACGAGTCCTGGATCCGCCGCCGGTCCGCGTCCCCGAGGCCAGCGTGGTAGCCGACCGTCGCGATTCCGGTGCCGGAAAGCAGGGAGGTGAGCGCGTCCACGCTCTTTCGGGTGGACGCGTAGACGATCGCGGACCCCTCCCTCCCCCGCAGCAGCTTCAGAAGCAACCGGTCCTTTTCCGAATCGTTCTTCGCCTGCAAGACGTGCCACACCAGGTTTCGCCGATCAAAGCCGGTGACCAGCGTTTCCGGGTCGTGCAGGCCGAGCTGGCGAACGATGTCGCGCCGCACCTCTGGCGTGGCGGTGGCGGTGAGCGCCGCGACGGGAGGATTGTCGAGGGTGCGCCGCACCTCTCCGAGCCGAAGGTACGAAGGACGGAAGTCGTGCCCCCACTCCGACACGCAGTGTGCCTCGTCCACGGCGAGCAGCGAAACCGCGAGGCTGCCGACCCGCCCCGCGAACGCCTCTGCGTCGAAGCGCTCCGGGGCAACGTAGAGCAGCTTGATCCGCCCCTGCTCGGCGGCGTCGAGCCGCGCCATCTGCTCGCCGAACGGCACGGTCGAGTTGATGAGCTCGGCGGGAACGCCCGCGCGCTGCAGGGAATCGACCTGATCCTTCATCAAAGAGATCAGCGGCGAGACGACGAGCGTCACCCCGGGGAGGAGCATCGCCGGCACCTGGTAGCACAGCGACTTGCCGCCGCCCGTCGGCATGATCACCAGAGTGTCCCGCCCGCCGAGGCTGGCGGAGATCGCTGCCTCCTGACCCGGCCGGAACTCCGGGTACCCCCAGAAGTTCTGCAACACTTCCTGCGCCTGCTCGAGTGCCGCCGTTGCCGCCAATTCCGCTCCTCCTCGCCCATTCACCGGTTCGAACTGGTCCCGTACGGCTGTCGGCCGCAAAGGCGTGTCGCCGGCTGCTACCCCATCGAGCGGCCCGAGTGCGCCCGCCCCGGATGGGAGAGGCGGAAGTTTTGCGCCGGTGGGGAGCTTCGGTTATGTTTCAGGCTAGGGGGTCAGGGGGGCGCTCCGCCGCGAGTCCGGCTCACCGACCGTTCGATGTCCCGTCGGCTGTGTGCGTTTCGTCCGCACGGCTCCACCTGTATCGGAAAGAGGTTCATGGCGAAGGAAGAAGGAATCGAGATGGAGGGCATGGTCACCGAGGTGCTCCCGGACCGGAACTACCGGGTCCAACTCGAAAACGGCCACACGGTGCTGGCCTACGCTGCCGGCAAGATGTCCAAGTTCAAGATCCGGGTCCTCGTCGGCGATCGCGTTACCCTTTCCCTCTCGCCCTACGACCTGTCGCGCGGGCGTATCACGTACCGGCACAAGTAGCACTTCCGCGGCTCCCGCCTCGGACCCGCCGGACGCCACCGCTGCAACGCCAGCGCAGCTGCCGAAAGCATGGCGAGCAGACCGAGCCAGGTCCAGTGGACGGCGACGAAGCGAGAGATCCGCTGCCCCGAGGTGGCCTGCACGAGCACTGCAGAGCCGGACTGGCGAAATGCGGGAGCGCTCGCCGCATGGTGGTCTGGCTCCGCGGCTGCCGTTTCACGTTGGGACCGTGAGACGGTCGAGCCGTAGGTGAGGGCGGCGAGGAGTGCCGCGTGGAGACCGATGGAGACGGCAACGGTCCCCCACCCCAAGCCCCGCCCCCACCGCCGCTGTTTCGCAAGGTTGTCGAACACGCTTCAACCGCTGGAAAATCGCTCCCCGCTCGCGATACCTCGGCCCCGGGAGGGTGGACGCGGAATCGCTCAACCGCGCTGCTCCTGCACGCTGCTCGCCCGCTGGCGGCAGTGCCGGCCGATGGACTCCGCGTCGTGGACACGGACGCCGTCCTCCACGATCTCCATCGGCCGCCGCCGCCCTTCGTGGAGATCACGGCAGGCGAAGTGGAGCGCATCCGCGACCGCCTCGTACTCCACTTCCCACACTTCGTCTGATCCGACGATCTCCGCGCGGTACACCGTTACGCGATCGTGGCTGCGGCGGTCGGCTGGCATCGGGTGCTCCTGGCGGTTCGTTGCGAGCGCGTGCTTCTGCAGGGACACCAGTGTAGCAGCCCCGCCATGCTTCCGACAGCCGCGGGCCGAGGCGGGCGGCCCTGCCTTCCGCGGGTTCACCCCTTTGGAGGCACTCGATTCCCGGATGGGGCGAGTGCCAGCGAAAGCGCGGCATAGAACGCCGGGTAGGCGAGGGAAAGCCACATCAGCCGGGCGGACACCCCGTGGTAGTCGACCAGCATGACGAGCAGCAGCACGAGCCAGGCCCCGGCCCCGACGAGCAGAGGGAGCCGCCAGCGGCGTGGTGCGAGATTCGGATACAGAAATTGAACCGGCAGCACCGTCAGCACCGCCAGCGCGACGAGTACGGGCGCGTTCACACCCGGATTGAACAGACGGCTCCACAGCCCGGCATAAAACGCCACCACGTTCCAGTAGGAGGGGAAGCCAAGAAAGAAGCCGCCCGCCTCGTCCTTTGCGGACGTGTTCGCAAAGCCGAACAGCGACGCGAGGAGCGCCGGGAGGATCCACGCCGCCGCCGGTGCGGGCACCCATCCCATCCGCCATATCAGCAGGAGCGGCAGAAAGGTGTAGGTCAGGTAGTCGACGATGTCGTCGATCGTCCGTCCGTCGATCTCGGCGGCCCAGCGCTTCACCTGATAGCGGCGTGCGAGGGGGCCGTCGGTGGCGTCCACCACCACCGCGGCGACCAGGAGCAGAAAGACGGCGCGCACGTCCGGCTCCGCGGCGCAGATCTCCGCCGCCGCGAAGAACGCCAGCGCCACGCCCGACGCGGTGTAGGCGTGAACCGCGTAGGCGGCAACCCGGCGCCGGACCGTTGTCGATGGGGGGGACGGGGCTCCCTCGCCGGCTCCGTTCAATCGCGCCCGGGGCGATCATCGCCTGTGCGAGCCGCCTCCGCCTGCTTCTGGAGCCGCTGTCCAGCCTCTTTCTCATCCGCCGGCCGGCGCGCTGCCCCGTGCTGGCGCCGACGCGCCTCCGGCTCGTAGGAGAGCTCCACGAGCATCGGGAAGTGATCGGAGCCCACAGAGGGGAGCCGCCGCAGCTCGACCAGGCGGAAGTGGCTGGAGTGAAACACGTGATCCAGCGGGTAGCGGAAAAGCGGGTTGTTGGCGTTGTAGCTGTTGTAGAAGCCGCGCCCGAGACGCGGGTCCAGTAGTGCGCTCAGCCGGAGGAACAGCTCGGTGGTGGGAGACCAGGCCACGTCGTTCAGGTCCCCGGCCAGGATGGTGGGGCGGTCCTCCACCTCGCCGATCGTGCGCCCGACCAGTACCAACTCGGCGTCGCGCGGAGTGGAGTCCTGATCGCGGATCGGCTCCGGCGGCCGGGGGTGCAGCCCGTGCAGAAAGATCTGCTCACCGCTCGGCAGCTCGATCCCGGTGTGCACCGAAGGAACGTCGCTCTGCACCAGAAAGTCGACACGAGGCTCACTCAAGGGCAACCGGGAGAAGAGCATCAGCCCGAAGTAGTTTTCCTGCGGTTGGCGAACCACGTGGGGAAATCGTGCCGCCAGCGGCTCCAGAGCCCTTGCCCAGGTAGCGTCCGTCTCCAGCGTGAGGACGATGTCCGGCTCGGTCTCGCCGATCAGAGAAAGCAGGCGCGCGTGCTGGCGATTCTCCATCTGCACGTTGGAGATCAGGATGCGGACGGTCGAGCGCCCCGCTCCGCCACCTCCGACCCCTTCGCTTCGACCCACCTGCACCGGTGCGAGCGGCGTGTAGGGATAGATCCTCCGCACCTGCCACACGACGCAGAGCAGAACGGCGGCGAGAAACGCCCCGTCGCGCCAGCTGCCCTGAAAGAACAGCAGGGCGTACAGACCACCCGAAGCCGCTGCTACGCACGCGATCTGAACCCGTGGAAAATCCCACGCCCGCACCGCCCAATGCGGGCTGCGGCTGGTACTGAGCAGCGTCCCCGCCACCGACACGATCCCCAACCCGATCAACACCCATTCGAGGATGGCACGCATGAACGGAGTGGCCCGGTAACGAGAGACGGTAGGGAGCCGGAGCGCAGCGCGAACTCCCCGCCGCAAGCATGCGAGCGGAGCAGCGCCCAGCTCTAGCTAGATGGCGCGGGGATCAGCCCTCGGCGCGGAGAGCGCCGTCGTGCGAGATCCCCGGCCGCTCCAGTCCACCGGAGCCGAGAACCAGCCTTCTTACCTCTCCTCCCCCGAAGCGCACCAGCGCCCGGGCCTCATCCGTCCCACCCACAAAGGACTGCACCACACCCAGGCCGAAGCGCGGGTGCCGAATGGGATCTCCCACCGTCCATCCGCCCCGCGCTGCACGATCGCGCGGAAGATGGCGAGTCGCGAGAGACATGCGGTCGACCTCGTCCAGGTCGACCGGGCTTTCGCTCTGGTCGGCGAGTCGAATCACCAGCGTCCCTCCTCCCGTGGTACCCTCCGGCGCCCGGTGCACCACGGGATCCACGATGCGCGTGGTGATCCTCCCCTTGCTCGCGTGCTGCTCCAGTCGCAGAGCGTACCCGGCGTCCAGCGCGACCTCGATCAGGAGAGTGTGGTAGCAATCTTTCATCCGCTCCATCCTTGGGAATCGATTCTTGTACCCGTTTGGCTCAGGCGCTTACCGGGAAGCGTTCCGTGCACCCCCTCGTTCGGAGACGGGAAGCTCCACCGTGAAGGCGGTGCCCGCACCGGGTGTGCTTTCCACACGGATGTTACCTCCGAGGAGCCGGGCGAGCTGCCGCACCACGCTCAGCCCCAGACCCGTCCCGCCGACTCCCCGGGTCGAGTTCTGGTCCTCCTGCCAGAACGGCTCGAAGATCTGTTCCAGGTGTTCCGGAGCGATTCCTCGGCCCGTGTCCTTTGCTACAAACGCGACGAATTCGCCCTCCGTGCGCACATCGAGCCGCACCTCGCCCTCCTCGGTGAATTTGATGGCGTTCGACAGGAGGTTGATCAGGATCTGGCGAAGCCGACGGGCGTCGCTCACGAGCGTCGGGCCCGGTTCGGCACAGTTGGTGTGAAACGCGAGACCTTTCTCACGCGCCCGCGGCTCCATCAGTTCGCGCACCTCGGCCAGCAAGGCGGCCACGTCGACTTCCTGAAGCTGCGCCTGTTCGTGCCCCGCCTCGATCCGTGCAAAGGACAGGATTTCACTGATCAGCTCGCAAAGGTGCAGCGCCGCATGCCGGACGCTGCCGACCTGTGCCTCCGCCTCCTCGGGAATGTGCTTCGGCACCCCGGCGAGCAGAAGATCGCTGTAGCCGAGGATCGCATTGAGCGGCGTACGCAACTCATGCGACATGACGGCGAGAAACTTGGACTTGGTTTCGTTCGCCTCGCAAGCCTCCGCATAGAGCCGGGCGTTGTGCACCGCCGTCGCGGCGAGGTTCGCCAGCTTCTTCGCCGCCAGCAGATCGGCCAGCTCGTAGCCGCCGTAGGCATCGCTGGAGGAAAACACCATCGCACCCAGGATGTCCCCCTGCGCGACGAGGGGAACGAGGATCAGCGACGTAGGCGAGAGCACCCGAGCGACATCCTCGATTCCGGCGGCGCCGAAGAGGTCGCCCAGCTCGTCGTGGGCGACGTTCGAGATCAGCGCTCCTTCCCCGGTGCGAAGCACCCGCTCCAGCGGTCGGGGGAGTTCCTTCGGATCGGCGGGGGTTCGCTGAACGAGGACGCGCAGGTGCTCCTCCTTCTCCGGGTCGGCGTGAGCCACCTCCCGGCGGCAGACCCTCCCCTCCTCTTCCAGAACGTAGATGATGCACGCGTCGGAGAAATCCGGAACCGCCAGCCGAATGATCTCGTGCACCGTCGCGTCGTAATCCAGCGCCGAGGCGCAGATCTCGCTGGCCCCGGCGAGAATACGGAGTGCCTGCCACGTCCGCCCCTGCTCCGTCAGGTCCCGGGTTACTTCGACGAAGCCCGCGACCCCACCGTCTCCGCTTTCGAGCGCCGTCAGGGTAAGATGCGCCCAGAAGCGGCTTCCATCGGAACGCCCCCGCCAACCCTCGTAGTCGAAGCGGCCCGCGTCGGCCGCTTGTTTCAGTGCACTCTCAGGGTCGTACAGCTCCGGCTCGATGGGAAAATACAGAAAACGGAGGTGCTGGCCGAGCACCTCCCCCTCCTCCTTCCGGTAGATTCGAGCCGCCCCCTCGTCCCAGCTGACGATCCGTCCCTCCGAACTCAGGGCGAAGATCGCCTGGTCGTCCACCGAGCTGACGACAACCGGGGAAATCCCATTCCGCGGCGGCTCCTCCAATGGAACCGGAGAAGAGGCCGCCGGCGCGGAGGTGCGCCCACCATCGGGGAAGTCAGCCATACCGCGGGGTGCAGGGAGCGACAGGTGCGTGGTTCTTAGATGCGTATCCGCAAACAACTTGCCACTCCGCGGAAGTTCTGCGCCCCCCGCTGCGGATCGCACCTGTTTTGCGGCGCTCTCAGGCCCCAGGCGAACGCTCTCTTCCGTACGCGGCACCGTCCTCGCAGCTAAGGCCTGCGGATCGTTTCCGTGGCAGCTGGCGGTGGGCCTCGATACCTGGGTGAAAGCAATGTCTCCTGAACAGATTGGAATCCTCGTGATCGGTGCCCTGGTGGCGTTCGTGGTCCTCCGCGCCGCCGTCGGGTGCCTGGTCCGGCTCATCGTCGTCGGCGCCATCGTCGCTGCTCTCGTCTACACCTTTGTTCTGTGAAGACAGAAGCCGTCGACCCCTGGCGACGAAGATCCGGGGAGCTGTAAATTAGCGCACTCCCTGCGGATACACGGTTCTCGCCGCCGCGCCCACTCCGCGCCCCCTGCCATGTGCTCTGACTCTCGCTCCGCCCACAAAGCCTCGCCGCAGCGAACCGGCTCCGCCTGGAGCCGGTTCGTCGGAGTGCGGGGGCCGCTCCGGCTGCGTCCCTGATGGACGTGCCACTCCTTGCCCCCCGGGACTACGTGGCCGTCGGTTCGGCCGCCGTGGTTCTGCTCGCAGGGGTGGTTTTTGCGCTCGCGCTGTGGCTCCGCTCCACCCGACGGCTCGCCGCGCGGAGGGCGGTCGAAGCGGCCCGGCTGGAGGAGCGGCTGCAGGAACGCACGACCGAGATCGAGCATGCGCATCGGCGGCTCGGAGACGTCGCGGCCGATGCCGAGCGAGGACGCGCGCGGCTGAGCCTGATTCAGGGGGTGAGCGAAGCACTGAATGGCGGATCCGAGCCGGCGGAACTCCTTGAGCGCCTGGCGCGGCTCGCCGTTCCCAGCTTTTCGGACCGCTGCGTCGTGTATGCGTTCGTCGCGGGTGGGCGGCTGCGCCCCATCGCATCCGTCGCCGCGGATCCGTCGCACGAGACGCGGCTCCGGGAGGGCCGCCACCTCGCCTCGGACGATGCGCGCTCCGAGGACCGCATCGCTGCCCGGGTGATCCGCTCCGGCAAAGCGGAGCTGCACTCTGCCGCGCCGGACCGCGCCGCGGCTGCCGAAGACGAGGCGGGGCAGAGTACGGAGGACAGGCTCGGCTTCGCTTCCAACATCACCGTTCCTCTCCTGCCTCGTGGACACCTCGCGGGTGCGATCTCGTTCACCACCCTGGAGTCGGGACGGCACTACGCCGCCGAAGACCTGGACGTCGCATGCGCCCTGGCGAAGTGGGCCGCACTCGCCGCCGACCATACCCGCCTCTCGCAGACAGAACGGGTTCGGTCGGAGCGCGTGGAGAAGCTTCGTGCCGCCTCCGCGGCTCTTGCGGGTGCCGGGGACCTCAGCGCCGTGGTGCGCGCCGTCCTCGCCGTTCACGTGGACGTGCTCGGAGCCGGCTGGGGGGTGCTTGCGCTCGCCGATGGCGGAGCCGCGCTGGAGGTGGTGGACACCACGGGTGAGCCCCGCACGGGCCTCGAATCGGGGCGTCGGATTTCGCTTGCCGCCGAGACACCGCTGGGCGACGCGGTTCGGGGGGGGGCACCCGTCTTTGTGGAGTCCGCCGCCGCGTGGGAGCAGCGGTATCCCTCCGCCGATGAGAGGGACGCCGCCTCGCCCCGTCCGGCCACCGCCGCCCTGCCGCTGCGAATCGACGGTGGGCGAGCCATGGGGGCGGTCGTCCTCGGCTTCGGGGCGGAGCGGACCTTTGGAGCGGAAGAGCGTGCGACGGTCTCGGAGATGGCTCGCCTGGGGGCCGAGGCGCTGGAGCGGGCGCAGTTGCGCGAAGCCGCGGGCCGGGCCCGCGCGGATGCGGAGGCGGCGAGCCGGGCCAAGGCCGAGTTCCTGGACGTAATGAACCACGAGCTGCGCACACCGCTGAACGCGATCGGCGGCTACGCCGAGTTGATCGAGACCGGCGTCTACGGCCCGGTCACCGAGGCGCAGGCTCAGAACCTGGCCCGCATCCGCCGCAGCCAGCAGCAGCTCCTCTCCCTGATCGGGCAGATTCTGAACCATACGCGCATCGAGGCCGGGCAGGTCCGCTACGAACCCGCGGACGTGCTGGTAGACTGGATGCTCGCGAACGTCAGCGCCCTGATGGAGCCGCGGATGCTGGCGAAGCGGCTCGTCTACACGTACCACGGGTGTGACCCGGCCCTCAGCGTCCATGTGGATCGCGACAAGGTCGAGCAGATCCTGCTCAACCTGCTCTCGAACGCCGCCAAGTTCACTCCCGAAGAGGGACGCGTGGAGGTGGACTGCGGAGGGGACGCGCGGAGCGTCCGGATCCGCGTGCGCGACAGCGGGCGGGGGATTCCGGCAGGCAAGATCCCAAGCATCTTCGATCCGTTCGTGCAGGCCGACACCGGCCACGCCCGAAGCGCCGAGGGGGTGGGCCTCGGCCTTTCCATCTCGCGGAGCCTGGCACGGGCGATGGGAGGGGATCTCTCCGTGCAGAGCGTCGAAGGCAAGGGCTCGAGCTTCACCCTGACCCTCCCGCGCCACCCGGGGGAGGAGGCGAGCAGCCCCGGCATCCTGGAGCGTATCGCGTCGGCGGTGCGGTGGAACTGAGTGGGGGAGCTTCCCACGGGTACAGTGATTGCAAAGGGCTCCTCTTTGAAACCGTCGATCCACCAGCCAACGTGTTACGATGAGTAGCTTTTGGAGCAGATCTCCCCTCCCCGCCGTCGCTCTCGCCGCGATGGTGCTCGGCGGCTGCCGAGGCGACGCCCCCGCGGAGGGCGCTGCCGCTGCAATGCAGGCACAGCCGCAGTCCGAGCACTTCGGCGTCTATCGGGTCGAGCGGCCTATGTCGCGCGAGGAACTGGAGCGCGGGCGGCTCAGCGGCGGCTGGCGGCGGGTGGTTCAGCTCGACTCCATCCCCGGCACGGACACCCTAGCCAACCCGGAGCAGTGGGAGCAGATCTCCGCGCGAAGAGTGAACGCGGCGCCGATCCATCTGCCACTGAGCGGGAACGTAGCGGGCCCTTCGGTGCTGCGCGTGCAGATCCTTCTGGATCGCGCGATCTTCTCCCCGGGCAGCATCGATGGGCGCTGGGGTGACAACACCGAAAAGGCGGTCTACTGGATGCAGAAGCGCGAAAGGCTCCCCGCCACCGGCCGTGTGGACCGGCGGACCTTCGAGCGGCTGGTACAGCTCGCCGGCAACCCGCGGCAGCTCGCACGGGAGCATCGGCTCACCGCCGAGGACGTGGAAGGGCCCTTTGTGCAGATCCCGGAAGACATCTACGAGAAGGCGAAGCTGGACTGCCTCTGCTACGAGTCGCTCGCCGAGAAGCTGGGGGAGAAGTTCCACTCCACCCCCGAGCTGCTGGCGCAACTCAACGGGGGCATCGATCTGAACACCCTTCGCGCGGGCCAGAGCATCCAGGTCCCGGTGGTGCGGGACGAGAACTCGGCTCCCGCCGGCGACGTCGCGAAGATCGTGGTCTCCGACGCGGGGAGCTACGTGCACGGGGTGGACGCC
>JALZKG010000429.1 GCA_030859365.1 Gemmatimonadota bacterium | reverse complement strand
GGTGGGAGGGCTGGATACCCGCAACCCCGAGATCACCGTCACCGTAGCGCCCGACGGGAGCACCCCGTCCGCTCAGCCTTACACACTCCGCGGCTCCACGTATACCCCTTCCGCTCTCTCGGGAATTGATCACGGTGAGCCCTGCTAGGCGCGCCGCCGGAGGCTTCACCCTCGTGGAGCTGCTGGTGGCGATGGTGATCAGCAGCCTCCTGGCCGGGGTGATCTTTCAGCTGCTCAGCGGCCAGAGCCGCTTCGTGGAGGTGCAGGGAGCGCGCGGCGAGGCGCAGGGGAATGCCCGCGCGGTGCTGGAGCTGATCTCCGCGGAGCTGCGGGCGGTCCCGCGCGGCGGGATCGAATCCGCTCGCCGGAGCGCGGTGACCTTCTGGGTTCCGCGGGTCTGGGGGGTGGTGTGCGCGGCGCCGAGCAGCGGGGAGGTCTCCGTCGCCCTCCCCGCGGGGCTGGGTTTCAGCACCGCCGGGACGAACTCCGAGCACGCGAAGCCGCGGCTGGCGATGGATACCAGCGACGCGGTGCCGCCGGTCGCAGACGTTTCCAACATCACCGCTCCCACGGCGGACTGCTCCTCTCCTCAGGGGGTGGAGGTCCGGCGCTTCAGGGTGGGCGATGCTTCGCTCTTCCCGCCGGAGCGGGTGGTATATCTGCACGACCGCGTCTGGTATGAGCTGGGAACCACCTCCACCGCGCCCGGGCAGTGGATCCGGCGGCGGTCCGGATCCACCTCCCTCGCATTCCAGGCGCTTGCGGGTCCAGTCCGGTCGGAGACCGCGCCGGAACCGGGTCTGCAGTTCCGCTACTACACTGCCTCGGGTGTGCTCCTCCCCCTGCCGACCAGCGGCCTTTCCTCGGATGATCTCGGGGCGGTGGCACGCGTGGACGTGATCGTCCGCAGCCTCAGCCGCAAGCAGCTGTCCGGTGTGCCGCAGAGCGCCACCGACAGTGTCACGGTTTTCCTCCGCAACCGGGTATGAAGCGTCCGCGTCGGCTCGGGGCCGCGGGTGAGGACGGCGTCGCCCTTCCGCTGGCGCTGCTGGGTCTCGTCGCCGTGTCGCTGATGGTGACCGCGATGCTCGTCACCTCCTCGACCGAGTCCGCGGTCAGCGTGGCGCAGCAGGACGCCACCCTCTCCCTGTACGACACCGAACGCGCGCTGGAGCGCTTCGTCGGGCAGAACGCGGCGGGGGCGCTTCAGCCCACCGGCGGCACCCCGGTCGTTTTCGACGGGGTCGAGATCCGCGTCGCGGTGCTAGGCACCACCGTCGCGCCCGGAAAGACGGAGCGGGTGCTTTCCATCACCGCGCAGCCGCCGATGACCGCTACGGCGGGCGGGCGCACCGTGGTCGCCCTGGTTCGCCAGACCGAGTCAAAGCCTAAGTCGCTCCAGACGCAGCTCGGCGGCGCGCTCACCCTGGGCGGCTCGCTCCGGGTGACCGCGTCCCAGTTCGCGGTCAGCGGGCGCCCCCCATCGTCCACGTGCGGCAGCGGCACCGCGGCCATGCGCACGCTCGGCTCGGCGGCCATGGAGCTTCCCGGCTCCGCGGCGATCGATCGGTTCACGGGGGAGAGCGCATCCGGGGAGACGGTGGGGAGCGAGGCGATCGACCGGAGCGGCGCCTCCGTCCAGCAGCTTGCCCGCGATGCGCTGGGGCTGGAGGAGGACGAGTGGCTGGAGGAGCTGATCGCCGGCGTCCCCGCGGACCGGCGCTACGGCCCCCGCTTCGCCGAGCCGGGCCAGGCCGTCCGCCAGTTCGGTGGCACGACCATCGACGTCGCCGTGGTCGACGCCGCCGGCGGCGCCGTCGATCTCCGCGGGGGCTCGGGGGTGGTGATCATCCTTGGCGGCGACCTCCTGATGCGCGGCTCCGCCACCTTCGAGGGGCTGGTGGTGGTGGAGGGTGGCTTCACCCTCGGCGGCACCTCGTCCATCGATGGGGGGCTGATCAGCCTCGCGAGCGGGGGCGCCTCGGGCATCCTGGAGGGCGCGGACCCCCGTCTGCGCTTCGATCCCTGCCGCGTGGAGGCCGCCGAGAGCGTCTTCAAGTCGGTGATGAACACCTCGCCGGTCACGCGCACGGGGCGGACCTTCGCCTGGTTCGAGGTGGTGCGCTGACCCGGAAGAGTTTTCCGATTTCGGAAGACCTTGCTTCCCTTTCTCCCCCGCCAGAACCTCAAGTCGTTGCTGGAAGCGTAGATGTAGCAGGGCACGTTCCTTCCCCTGTGGACGGTCATGCGAAACTCCCGCCTGCTGCATTCCCAGGGAGGCTTTACGCTGATCGAGATGATGACGGTGCTGGTCCTGTTCGGGATCATGGCCAGCATGGCAGCTCCGTCTCTCAGCGGAATGGTCTCCGTCAACAAGTCCCAACGCGCGCTGGATCAGGTGAGTGGCGACGTCGCGTACGCCCGGATGCTCGCCGTCCGGACCGGCGGCCCCGTCGCCCTCCGCTTCAACACGGAGGGGTACACCATCACCCGCGAGGTACCGACCAGCACGGGGATGACGCTCCAGACGATGAAGACGGTGAATCTGACGAGGGAGTACCCCGGCCTCGTCCTGCAGCGCCCGCAGACCGCGCCCGCCGACAGCCTCAATTTCAACTCCCGGGGGATCGTCACGAACCTGCAGTCCGACGCGTTTGTCGCGACAGCGGGGGGGAGAACCAACACGCTGACGATCACCGCCCTGGGCGTCACCTACCGTGACTACTGACCCGGTGCGTCCCCGTCCCGATCAGGGCTTCACCCTGATCGAGGTGCTGGTCGCGATGATCATCCTCAGCATCGGCTGATGGGCCTGGAAGCGCTCGCGATCGGCGCCGCCCGCTCCAACGCCTTCGCGGACCGGCAGAGCCGCTTCACCGTGGATGCCAGCGCCGAACTGGAGCAGTCGATTCGGGTGCTGCGAGGCGCCAATCCAACAACCCTGCAGGCAGCCTGCATCGAGCTTCCCGGCCAGGACACGCTCTCCCGGGCGGTGGACTGGAGCAACGCGCGGCTCCCCACGGTAACGGTGACCTACCGTCCCAACCGCACCCGCAAGCCGGTCCCACCAACCGTCTCCGTCAGCGGCAGCGTTTATGTGCCTGCCGGCACGGCGGGCACCACGGGAGGTGGGTGTGCATAGGCGTGCCGGATTCACCCTCGTAGAGCTCCTGGTTGCGCTGGTGATCAGCGGCATCCTTGCCACCGTGATCTTCCAGGTGATCCAGGGGCAGGGAAGGTTCGTGCAGTACCAGAACGCCCGCGGAAGCGTGCAGCAGAGCACGCGCGGTGGGCTGGAGCTGCTCACCAGCGAGCTGCGGGCGGTGCCTGCCGCGGGGATCATCGCCGCGCGAAAGCACTCGATCGGCGTGCGGGTTCCGCTGACCTGGGGGATCGTATGCAGGGATGCGTCGTCGACGTCGGGATCGCTGCACGTCGCGGTGCCCGTCCAGCCCGTCGCATATGCGGGCGCCGATGCGAAATGGTCCCGTATCGTGGTCGACATGAGCGCTCCGGGCGACCCTCCGCGATGGAGCAACCTGGTCGACGTTGCGGCGGTGGCGGCCGGCTCGTCCAGCTGCAATGGAACTCCGCTGCCGGCGGGAAGCGAGATGCGCGCGTTCACGGTGTCCGCAACTCCGACCGATCCCTCCACGAATGCAGCCGCGGTCGCCGGAAACCGGGTCCTGTTCTTTGAATGGATCATCTACTCGGCCGTGTCCGATGGTACGACCGGCGAGACATGGATCGTTCGCCAGAGGGGAAACAACACCACCCCCGAAAAGGTCGCACAGGCTGTGCCCGATGCTGCCCTGCTGGGCGGACAGGGTCTGGAGTTCCTCTACTACACCGATGCGGGAGGCAACACGCCTCTCCCGACGGTGGACGGAGTCGAGCTGTCGGAGGCCGACAAGGCGGCCACGCGCCGCGTCGGCGTCATCATGGCGACGCAGAGCAGGCGAAAGGTCGGCTCGGAGTACCAGCAGCAGGTGGACACCTCCTTCGTATTCCTCCGCAACCGTCCCTGACGGAAAGAGAGCGTTCCCATGCGAACACGCGGCAGCATCGCCTTCGGCGTGGCTCGGGACAAGCGCGGCATCGCCCTTCCGCTGGCGCTGATCGGTCTCATCTGCGTCACCCTCATGATCACCGCGGCGCTCCTGACCTCATCCACGGAGGCGGCGATCAGCGGCGCGCACAAGGATGCGGC
>JALZKG010000142.1 GCA_030859365.1 Gemmatimonadota bacterium | reverse complement strand
CCCTGGGCCGGTCGTTCGGCGGAAGCCGAAGAATAACGCTTTCGAGCCGGCTCCGCATGGGTTCCGAGGAGCCGCGCCCCACGCCCTACCCGCGCACCCCTTGCGATGATGGATCTGCCACTGTGGTTGAAAGCCCTGATCCTCGGGGTGGTCGAGGGAGCGACCGAGTTTATTCCGGTTTCTTCGACAGGCCACCTGATCATCGCCCGGGATTGGCTGAACTGGACCGACGCGCGCGCCGACATCTTCATCATCTTCATCCAGCTCCCCGCCATCCTCGCGGTGGTCTGGATGTACCGCAAGAAGGTGTGGGACGTGACCCGCACGCTCGGCACCCGCCTCGAAAGCCGCCGGCTGGCCGTCAACCTGATCCTCGCGACCATTCCCGCCGCGGTGATCGGCCTCCCCACGGAGGAGTGGATCGAGGCGCGCCTGTACAACCCGGTCGCCGTGGCGGTCGCGCTGATCGTGGGCGGTATCGCGATCATCGTCATTGAGCGCCGGCACCACACCATCCGCGTGCCCACGGTTGACAGCATCCCGGTGCGAATCGCGATCGGCGTCGGGCTGTTTCAGGTGCTCGCGGTGCTCTTTCCGGGGGTGTCGCGGTCGGGGGCCACCATCATGGGCGGGCTGCTGCTGGGGATGTCGCGGGTGGCGGCGACCGAGTTCTCCTTCTTTCTCGCGATCCCGGCGATGTTCGGCGCCACCCTGCTCAAGATGTACGGCGCCCGCGCCCTACTGTCCATGGCGGACCTGCCGATCTTCGCGATCGGGGCGGTGGTGTCGTTTCTGTCCGCCCTGGTGGTGATCCGGGCGCTGATCGCCTTCGTGTCCCGGCACACCTTCGAGGGCTTCGCCTACTACCGGATCGCCTTCGGGGCCCTGCTCCTCGTGCTCTACCTATCCGGGGCGGTGAGCATGAGCTCCTCCTGAGGGCGGCGCTTCAGCCGAACAGCTCCGCGCCCCCGCCGAGGCCGCCTTTTCCGCCTTTCCCTCCCCGGGGGCGCTCGGGCCGGGCGCGGGCGAAGGCACCTCCCTCGGCGCGGGAGATGCGGCGGTGCGCGGCGAGCCCCTCCAGCAGCAGCTCGGCGCCCGCCACGCTCCAGGCGCGGTCCTCTTGCCGGAAGAAGGGGGTGTCGCGGAGTGCGCGCTCCAGCCCCGGGACGCTGGCGAGCGCCTGCCAGCACGCCGAGGCGGACGCCCCTTCGGAAACCTGCAGCACCCCGCCGCGGTCGAAGTAGTCGATCGTCTCGTCCAGCGAGTCCACGTCGAGGTGCTGATCGAACACTTCGCGCGCCGCCGCCGCGATCAGGTCGCGCGCGATGACGTCGGATCCCTGCAGCTCCCCCTCGTACTCCAGCTCCATCTTGCCGGTGACGGACGGAAGGGCGGCGTACACGTCGGCGACGCGGGGAACCGCACGGTCCTCTCCCGAGACCAGGGCGCGCCGCTCGGCGCTGGAGACGGCCGTTTCCAGCACGGAGATCGGGAGCCGCTGCGACACCCCGCTGCGCCGATCCACCCGCTTGTCTTCCCGCGCCAGAAACGCCACCCGTTCGACGATCTCCGCCACAAAGGGCGGCACCTCCACCGGGATCTCCGCGCCGCCGAGCCGCGCCTCCTGCGCGGTGATCCGCATCCCCTCCTCCGGAGTGCGGGGGTAGTGGGTGCCGATCTCCGCGCCGATGCGGTCCTTGAGCGGGGTGATGATCTTGCCGCGCGCGGTGTAGTCCTCCGGGTTGGCGCTGAACACCAGCGCTACGTCCAGCGGGAGACGCACCGGGTACCCCTTGATCTGGACGTCCCCTTCCTGCAGCACGTTGAACAGCCCCACCTGCACCTTGCCCGACAGGTCCGGCAGCTCGTTGATGGCGAAGATCCCCCGGTTGGCGCGGGGCAGAAGTCCGAAGTGGATGGTCAGCTCGTCGGAAAGCAGGTAGCCGCCGCGGGCGGCGCGGATCGGGTCCATGTCGCCGATCAGGTCGGCGACGGTCACGTCGGGAGTCGCCAGCTTCTCCACGTAGCGCGCCTCGCGGGGGAGCCAGTCGATGGGGGCGTCGTCGCCCCCCTCTTCCACCAGCAGTCGCCCGTGCTTGGAAACGGGGGCGAAGGGGTCGTCGTTGGTTTCCGTTCCGGCGAGCACCGGGATCTCCGGATCCAGCAGATCCACCAACTGGCGGAGGATACGGCTCTTCGCCTGCCCGCGTAAGCCCAGCAGGATGAAGTTGTGGCGGGCGAGCACCGCGTTGGCGAGCGCGGGGACCACGCTGTCGTCGTAGCCGACGATGCCCGGGAAGAGCGGCTGCCCCGCGCGCAGCTTGGTGACCAGGTTGGCGCGGAGCTCCGTCTTGACGGAGCGCGGGCGGTGGCCGGACGCCCGCAGGGCTCCGAGGGTGCGAGGGAGTTCGCTCATGAAACGGGGGTGCGGCAGGGTGGATCGGGCTCGCGGAGATGCCGCGGCTCTCCGCAAGAAACCGTCCGTACCCGCCTGCGGGCGAGTTGCTGGAACGCTTCCTGCCGCGCGCCACCCTCCACCGAAACAATCAGGCGCGCACGAGGCACAACGGAGGATACGACGATGGAGATCGAACTGAAACCGCTGGATCAGCAGGTCGTGGTGATCACCGGAGCGTCGAGCGGGATCGGACTGGCGACCGCCCGGATGGCCGCGGAGCGCGGCGCACGGGTCGTCCTCGCCTCGCGAAGCAAGAGCGACCTGCGGCGGGCGGTCAAGGAAATCCGGAGCGAGGGCGGTGAAGCGAGCTACGTCGTCGCCGACGTCGCCGATCCGCGCGACGTGCAGGGGATCGGCGAGCACGCGATGAAGGAGTTCGGCGGCTTCGACAGCTGGGTGAACAACGCCGGCGTAACGATTTACGGACGGCTGGAAGA
>JALZKG010000427.1 GCA_030859365.1 Gemmatimonadota bacterium | reverse complement strand
TCGAGTCGTTCCCGTACGATTCCGACGTGGGCATAGTCGAAGTAGGTGGCTACCGCCTCCTCGCTCGCGGGTCCGCTCTGCAGTACCCGCTCGTCCAGCCGCGTGTGCAGGTCGTCGTGGACCGCGGTGACCGCGGTCTGCAGCCGCCGCTGGTCAGCGAGAGTTTCCACGGAGAGATCGCCGTCCAGCCGCGGAAGGAGCAGCTCCAGCGCTGCGGCCGCCTCCGATGGAGCGGCGATCGCTCCCTCTTCCGAAATCCGCGCATCGTCCAGGACCGCTTCGGCGCCCGACGCGAGCGAACGCAGCTCTTCGAAGTTGCAGTGAAGGATCATGTCGACGCCTCCTTTCGGGGGTTCTTCAGGTTGAAGAGCAATGAGCGGGCCAGCTTCGCAGCTCCGTACCGCCCCGCCGAAAGGGGGGCGTGCCGCGGGGGATTGGGGGAGGGAGGAGGCTGCGGAGGTGCGGCTCGCGCGATGAGCCTCGTTCCGCGTTCGACCTCGGAAGCGGACGGCGCTTCCGTCTTTAAAGGACACCGATGACGGCCTGGAGATCCCCTGCCAGAGTGTTCCGCGCCCTGAGGACCCGTTCGCGCGCCGCTTCCACATCGGGGGCCAGCGCGGTCAGATGTCCCATCTTCCGCCCTGGTCGGATCTCGTCCTTGCCGTACCAGTGGAGCGCCACGTCCGGCTCGCCGAGAAGCGCGGGCACCGCGCCGGGCCACCCGGCTCCGAGGTGCCGCCCGAGGAGGTTGGCCATGGCGGCGGGGCGGCGCAGCTCGACCGACCCGAGAGGAAGACCGCAGACGGCGCGGATCTGCTGCTCGAACTGCGACACGGCGCACCCCTCCCAGGTGAAGTGGCCGGAGTTGTGGGGGCGCGGGGCGACTTCGTTGACCACGACCCGCTCCTCGGCATCGACGAACATCTCGACGCCGAGAAGGCCCACCACGTCGAGCCCCTCCACGAGAGCCTCCGCGATGCGACGTGCTTCGCGCCCAACTCCGCCGGAGACGCGGGCCGGAGCCAGCGTCAGGTCGAGCACCCCGTCCTCGTGGACGTTTTCCGCCGCCGGGAAGGCGGCGATCTCACCGGCCGCGGAGCGAGCGCAGACCACCGAGATCTCCGCCCGAAAGGGGACCCACGCCTCCAGCACCCATTCTCCCCCGGGGCGCGCGAGCCCGGCGAAGGCGGTGTCCGCGTCCGCGAGGGTCCGGATACGCGCCTGGCCCCGCCCGTCGTACCCTCCCCGTGCGCTCTTCAGCACCGCGGGGATGCCGATTTCCGCCAGAGCGGCGTCCAGGGAAGCCCGGTCGCTCACCGGACGGAAGCGGGCCGTGGGGATCCCGAGCCGCCGGACGGCCTGCTTTTCCTTCACCCGGTGCTGTGCGATGGCGAGCACGCCCGGAGCGGGGCGCAGCGGGGCCGCTGCCTCCAGCTCCCGCAGCGCGTCCACGTCGGCGTTCTCCCACTCCCAGGTGACGACGTCGGAGCGGCGAAGCAGCTCGCGCAGTGCGTCCGCATCGCCGAGCGGCGCGGCGATGTGGTCGTCCGCCACCTGCGCCGCCGGGCAATGCAGTGCGGGATCGAGCACCAGCGTATGATACCCCATCCGCCGCGCTTCCAGCGCCAGCATCCGTCCCAGCTGCCCTCCCCCGACCACGCCGATGGTGGCGCCTGGAAGGATCGGCTCCCCCTTCAAGACGAGGGGATCTCCGCGGGCTCGCCTTCGGAGCGTAGCGCCTCCCGCTCCATCCGCTCCCGGAAGCGGTGCAGACACTCGCGGACCTCCGGGTCCCGCACTCCCAGGATCCGCGCGGCGAGGAGTCCGGCGTTCGCGGCACCGGCCGCGCCGATCGCTACCGTGGCCACCGGGACTCCGCGGGGCATCTGCACGATGGATAGGAGCGAGTCGATCCCCCCCAGCGTCGCCGAGCGCACCGGCACCCCGATCACCGGAAGAACCGTCTTTGCGGCGGTCATCCCGGGTAGGTGGGCCGCTCCCCCCGCCCCCGCGATGATCACCTCCAGACCCCGCCCCTCGGCCGCGGCGGCGTAGGCGAACATCTGGTCGGGGGTCCGGTGGGCGGACACGACCTGCATCTCGTAGGGGACGCCGAGCTCATCCAGAACGCGGGCCGCCTCCTGCATCGTCTCCCGGTCGGAGCGGCTCCCCATGATGATGCCGACGCGCGGTGCGGTCACGGTTCGGGCGGTTGCGGGCGTCGAGCCACGCCTTTGCGCGGCCGTGGCAGGGGAATGTAGAGCGGCTCCGGGCCGATGGCAACGCGCGGGTCGCCACCGCTTGTCGCAGGGGGGGGACCGCTCTATCTTGCGCGGCTCCGCACCCTCTCCCCTCCGAGCACCGCGTATGGAGATCCGCGACGCACAGCGCCGGGTAGACGCCTACATCTCGCAGTTCGAGGAGGGATACTTCCCGCCGCTGGTGAACCTCGCCCGTCTGACGGAGGAGGTGGGCGAGGTGGCCCGTGAGCTGAACCACCGCTTCGGGCCCAAGACGAAAAAGGCGGACGAGCCCGAGGCTGACGTCGCTCTGGAGCTCGCCGACGTGCTCTTCGTGCTCGTGGTGCTCGCCAACCAGATGGGGCTGGACCTGGACGACGCCTTCGGGCGTACCCTCCGGAAGTACGAGGTGCGCGACGCCGCTCGGTGGACGCGGCCGGGGTGACCTTCGCCACCGAGGGTGCGGAGATCGTCGGCTCGCACCCCGCGGTGCGGCAGCTCCGCACCTTTGTCGCGCAGGTCGGGCCGGTAGCGAAGCTTCCGGTTCTCCTCGTGGGCGAGGCCGGAACCGGCAAGAGTCTACTCGCCCGCGCGGTGCACCGCGCGGGCGGGGATCCCGCCGCGCCCTTTCGAGAGCTCGCCTGCAGCGCCCTTTCGCCGGACTCACTCGAACACGAGATCTTCGGGAGATCCTCCGGGGCCGCAGGGGGCACCCTCGTGCTGGACGACATCGCCGCACTTCCGGGCGACGCGCAGGCCCGGCTCCTCGTCCTGCTCGGGGAGGGGCTGCTGCGCCCGATGGATGGAGAGGGTACGGCTCCCAGGCTGATCGCGACCGCGGACACGACCCTCGCGGCGCGGATGCAGGAGGGGGCGTTCCGGCGCGATCTGTTCTACCGTCTCAACGTCGCTTCGCAGGAGCTCCCTCCGCTGCGCAGAATCGGGGCGGACGTTCCCGAACTCGCCCGGCACCTGCTCGCCCGGGCCGCCGCCCGGCTGGAGCGACCGGCCCCCGAAATCGGAGGTGAGATGATGGGCCAGCTACGCCGGCACAGCTGGCCCGGCAACACGAGAGAGCTCCGCGGTGTGGTGGAGCGGGCGCTGATCTTCGGGAGTGGAGGGGTGCTGCGGCTGCACGCATCGCTGGACGGAGCCGGCACGGCCGCCGGTGCCTCGGTGCTGCCGATGGGGCTTTCCCTCGCGGAGGTCGAGCGTCGCTACATCGAGCTGACGCTGGCGGAGAACGGCGGCAACGTCGCCGCCGCCGCCGATCAGCTCGGCGTATCGCGCAAGGTTCTGTGGCAGCGCCGCAAGCGGCACGGGCTGCTGGGGGGGCGCTAGGCGTCGGGTACGATCAGGTACACGACCGTAACCTGCCGTGGCGCCCCGTCTCCGGCGCGCTGGGGGGGAACGTCCAGCCGTACGGCGGCCGCGGCACCTGGCTGCATCTTTCCCGCGTGCAGCGCCCCGTCCCCGGCGGCGGAAAGCCGTGCGGACGAAGGCCCCGAGGAGGAGGGGGTGTGCACCTGAACGATGCACCCGGAGGCTCCCCGCAGGGTGAACGCGGTTTCCAGCTCCAGCGTCCCGGACGGGGTCTTCCGCAGCGTCATCTTCCCCGCGGGGTGCACGCTCGGGGCGGCGACGATGGTCAGTCTGGCCGCGAGCACTCCCGAGGCGCCCTGCCCGGCGGCTGGCGCGCGGCCACCTACGACGGCGAGTCCGAGAAGGAGAAGGAGAGGACGGAGCAGCCGCATGAGCGCCTTTCGGAGCGAGGGGTGGTTCCCCCCCTGGAATGCGAAAAGCGCGCCCCCGGACGGGGGCGGCCAACTCGTTGCCCATCAACCACTTGACGATTCGTCCGCGGAGCGGCCCGCTGCCCAGAAACACGACACCCCGCGAGCGTGCGGGGCGCAGGTGGCGTGCTGGCAACGAGATGCACCTCGTGTCCGGAGATCGCCCGGTTCATCCGCCGGGCGCCCCGTTCGTCGGGACCAGCCGGATCGGCTGCGCCTCCACCAGCGCTTCTCCGCCGGCCGCGGGTACCACCACCCGCAGCCGCTCCGGCTCCGCTCGCGCACCGAGCGCCTTCAGCGAGGAGGGTGCCACGGTCAACTCGTACTCGCCCGGCCACAGACGGCCCACGTAGAATTCGCCGTCGCTGAAGGTGAGCGCCGTCTGCGCCCCGTCGTCGGCGAGACGCCGGATGATCACGGTCACTCCGGCCGGGGTCGGGACGCCCTCCTCGGCAACCAGCAGCCCGGCGAGCTCACGCGTCGGGAGGAGCGGGAAGTCGACCCGGGTATACACGTGGGGCGAGGGGCGGAGGCGCTGCTCGGGCTCCACCGCCACCCAGGAAGGATCACGGAGGGCGGCCGTGTCCAGCCGGACCAGGAGTGGTTCGTACGGCAGCGCGGACCAGCTCGTGTACCGGCCGTGCGGATCGCTCGTTCGCCGCAGACCCCCCACCGCGACGGCCGCGCCCTGCACCGCCTCGTCGCCTGGACCGAAGAGGCCGTCCCCGTCGTGATCGTGAAACACCACTCCCCAGATGCCGGCCAACCCCACCCCGCCGAAGGGGAGCGGCTCCCGCGCCCCCCCCTTCCCAAAGGACCACGCCCCATCCACCGTTACGTTGCCGTGTGCTCGTCCCGCGCGGCGGCCCGCCTGCACCTGCGCCCGGCCGAAGCCGAAGCGCGCGGAGGAGCCGATCAGCAGGCTGGGTGAGGGGGCCCCCGCGTTCCAGCGTGCGGCGACACTCACCAGCGTGTGCGCCGGCTGAATGGAGGTGCTCACCTCCCACT
>JALZKG010000121.1 GCA_030859365.1 Gemmatimonadota bacterium | reverse complement strand
TGCTTGCGCAGCCCCATGGCGACGTTGTCGCGGATGCTCATGGAATCGAAGAGGGCGGCGAACTGGAAGACGTACCCCATCTGGCGGCGCAGCTCGTACAGCTTGGGGCGAGACAGCTTCGGCACCTCCTGGTCGTCCACGCGGACGCTTCCCCGGTCCGGGGCGAGCAGGCCGGCGATGTGCTTCAGCGTCGGGGACTTGCCCGAGCCGGAGAAGCCGATCACCGACAGGGTTTCCCCGTCGTCCACCTCAAGGGAGACCCCCTGCAGCACCCGCTTGGGGCCGAACGCCTTGTGCACCTCCTCCATCACGATGCTCACTGGAGCAGCACCGTGGCCCAGAACGCGTCCAGCACCAGGATCAGCATGCTGGCGATGACCACCGCCCGCGTGGTGGCGAAGCCGACGCCCTCCGCGCCGCCGGTCGTGGTGAAGCCCTGGTAGCAGCCCACCAGCGTGACCACGAAGCCAAACGAAGTCGCCTTGATCAGCGAGTACACCAGGTCGAACGGGTCGTAGAAGAGCCGCAGTCCGTAAACGAACTGCTGCGTCGACATGTCCAGCATGTTGATGGCGGTGATCCAGCCGGCGATCACCCCGATCAGGTTGGAAAAGGTCACCACCATCGGAAACATGGCCAGCCCTGCGAGCACCCGTGGGACGACCAGGTACGCCACCGGATCGTACGCCATGGTTTCCAGCGCGTCGATCTGCTCGGAAACCCGCATGGAGCCCAGCTCCGCCGCGATGTTCGCGCCGACGCGCCCCGACAGGGCGAGGCCGGTGAGCACCGGGCCCAGCTCCAGGATCATCGTCTTTCCCACGAGCGTGCCCACGAAGTACAGCGGCACCGCCCCGGTGAAGGTATACGACGCCTGCAGCGCCAGCACGATCCCGGTGAACATCGCGATGAAGAGCGCGATGGGGAGCGAATCGACGCCCAGCCGCCGCATCTGCAGCATCACCAGCGGTCCCCAGGTCGGGAAGTCCAGAGCCGCCCGCCCCCCCTCCGCCATGAAGTGCCCGAAGCGCCCCATCGAGGCGAAGAGGCCCAGCGTGACGGAGCCAACGGCGATGAACGGGCCAGCGTACCTGCGGGAGACGATCATCGCGGCAACATATCTCCCTCGGCGGGTCCCTGCCAGACGCCGCCCGCCAGCAGCGACATCCACTCCGCAGGCTCGATGCGGATCCCGGTGAAGAAGCGGCCGAACTCCCCGAAACGGGCGCTCGCCTCGTCGAAGCGCATCTCGGTGACGATCCGCTTGAAGTCCAGCGGATCGCGCGCGAAGAGCGTCACCCCCCACTCCCAGTCGTCCAGCCCGATGGAGCCGGTGATCACCTGAAAGATCCGGCCCGCGAAGCGGCGTCCGGTGAGCCCGTGATCCCGCATCAGGCGGCTCCGCTCGTCCACCGGGAGGGTGTACCAGTTGTCCGGGTGCAGGCGCCGTTTGCTCATGGGGTAGAAGGAAAGGTAGCGCATCCCCTCCGGCACCCGCGGGTACAGGCGAGCGCGGACGTGCGCGCTCGCCGCCTCCTCGGCGCCCCGGCGCTCGATCTCTTCGCGAAACGCCTCCGAGCCGGGAGCGTGCGCCGCGGCGGTCTCGGCGGTGGCGTGGTACAGACCCGCCTCGGTCACCGAAAGATAGTCATACTCCAGCCGGAGCGCTCTGCCGGCAAGGGTTCGCCTCAGCTCCGTCTCTGCCTCCGCGAGGGCGTCGAGCGTGGGGCGGAAGTGCACCCAGAGCCAGTCGGCGCCCCCGCCTACCACCCGGAAGGCGGCGCTCCACCCACCCTGCTCCGGCGCCGCCCACCGCGTGCACAGCGACTGCAGCTCCTGAGCGGCCTCCTCCCCCCGGCCGCGTAGCGCCGACCAGTCGGTCGAGAACGCCTGGTGCAGTGCGTACCACCCTTCCAGGGTGGCTGGCGGGAGTGCGGACATGAAACGTTTCGGTGCAAGGGTGGTACCGGAAGGGCGAAGGCCCCGGTGGCGTGGCGGAAAGTACGTCTGTTCAGGGTGACGCTGCAACACACCGACGCGCGCTCCGCTCCGGGATCTTCGGGTGCCGCAATGCGTTGCGGCACCCCTGGACGCTCCGTATATTTCGCTGTATTGCTGAAGATCGTTCCCCCATCTCCCCGGCAGACATGAGCGCGACGTTCGCACACCCGATGATCATCCAGGGCGGGATGGGAGTAGGGGTTTCCGACTGGGTGCTCGCCAAGGCGGTCTCCATGCGCGGACAGCTCGGGGTGGTGTCCGGGACGGCGCTGGACTCGGTCTTCGTGCGCCGCCTGCAGGACGGCGACATCGGGGGGCATGTTCGGCGGGCGCTGGACCACTTCCCCATCCCGGAGGTGAGTGCCGACATCATGAAGCGGTACTTCCTCCCCGAAGGCCGCCCGGATGGAATGCCGTACAAGCCGCTACCGATGTACAAGCAGGTGATGGGAAAGGTCCGGCAGCAGCTGACGCTCGCGGCCAACTTCGTGGAGGTGTACCTGGCGAAGGAGGGGCACGACGGTCCCGTGGGGATCAACCTGCTCACCAAGGTCCAGATGCCCAACCTCGACTCCCTGTACGGCGCGATGCTGGCCGGCGTCGACTACGTGCTGATGGGCGCGGGCATCCCCAAGGAGATCCCGGGCGCGTTGGACCGCTTCGCCCGTGGGGAGCCGGCCTCCATCAAGCTGGATGTCGAGGGGCTGGCTCGGGGGGAGGCCGAGTACCTGCACTTCGACCCCGCGCTCCACTGGGGAGGCGACGCCCCGGAGCTGAAGCGCCCCTTCTTTCTGCCGATCATCGCATCCAACTCGCTGGCCACCATGCTCGCGCGCAAGGCGAACGGGCGGGTGGACGGCTTCATCATCGAGGGCCCGACGGCGGGTGGGCACAACGCCCCCCCGCGCGGGGAGATCCAGCTCAACGAGCGCGGCGAGCCGGTGTACGGCGAGCGTGACGTGGTGGATCTGGGCAAGGTAGGCGAGCTGGGACTCCCCTTCTGGGTGGCCGGTGGAACGGGCGCCCCGGAAAAGCTCCTCGAAGTGCTGGAGGCGGGCGGCACCGGGGTGCAGGTCGGGACCCTGTTCGCGTACTCGGAGGAGTCCGGCCTGCGCCCGGAGCACAAGCAGCGGGTGGTCGGTCTCGCCCACTCGGGCGAAGCGCTGGACGTCCTCACCGACTTCCGCGCCTCCCCGACCGGCTTTCCTTTCAAGGTCGTGCAGCTGGGTGGGAGCATCTCGGAGGAGCGGGTCTACGAGCGGCGGGAGCGCGTCTGCGACCTCGGGTACCTGCGCACCGCGTACAAGTCGGAGAACGGGCGCGTTGGCTACCGCTGCCCCGCGGAGCCGGTGGACACCTACGTGAAGAAGGGCGGCGACGTTGGCGAGACGGTGGGGCGCAAGTGCCTGTGCAACGCGCTGATGGCCGACATCGGCTACGGCCAGCTTCGCGACGACGGCGAGGTGGAGAAGCCGCTCCTGACCAGCGGCGACGACCTCAAGAGCATCCGCCGCTTTCTCGGAGACCGGGTGCGCTACACCGCTGGCGACGTGATCGATTACCTGCTGGGGAGCGCTCCCGCGGCGGTGGCGAGAGAGTCGGCGCTGGAAGCGTTCTCCACCCGCTGAAGCGATGGCGGCGGAGTCGCTCGGCCTGGCGGTCGCCTTTTCGGCCGGACTGCTGAGCTTTCTTTCCCCGTGCGTGCTCCCCCTGGTGCCGAGCTACGCGACCTTTATCACGGGGATGACGGTCGACCAGCTGTCCGCGTCCGGGGACGCGAGGGCGCGCACACGGCGAGCCGCGGGGCTGCACGGCCTCTGCTTCGTGCTGGGCTTCAGCGCGGTGTTTCTCCTGCTGGGCGCCTCGGCCACCTTTCTGGGTGCCCTGTTCCGCTACGCCAGCCCGGTGCTGGAGCGCGTCGGCGGAGCGCTGCTGATCCTGTTCGGTGTTTCCCTGCTGGGGCTGGTTCGCCTCCCCGGCTCGGGGCGCGAGTGGCGGCTACACCTATCGGACAAGCCGGCGGGCTTCGCGGGGACCTTTCTGGTCGGTGTCACCTTCGGGGCCGGATGGACGCCCTGCATCGGCCCGGTGCTCGGCGGGATCCTTACCCTGGCGGCCACCCGCGCCTCCATGAGCGAGGGGATGGCGCTGCTCGCCGTCTACTCGGCGGGGCTGGCGATCCCCTTCTGGTTCTCGACCGTGCTGCTCGGCCACTTTCTGGGCGCCTTTACGCGCATCCGCCCCGCCCTTCCCTGGATCGGGCGGATCAGCGGTGCGATCCTCGTCGCCGTGGGGATGCTGCTGGTATCGGGAAGGTTCAGCGCCCTTTCGGCCATACTCGCGGGATGGACCCCCGAGGTGCTGCAGAACAGGCTGTAGGATGAGCGCCGCGCCGATCCGCATCCTTCTCGTGGACGACCACGCGGTGCTCCGCGCCGGCCTGCGGATGCTGCTGGAAGCCGAGGATGGCTTCGAAGTCGTGGGGGAGGCGGGGTCCGGCGAGGAGGGCGTCGGCAAGGCGGCGCGGCTTCGCCCCAACGTGGTGGTAATGGACCTGTCCATGCCCGGGCAGGGAGGGCTGGAGGCGACGCGCGAGATCGCGGCCCTGGACCAGGGGACCCGGGTGCTGATCCTGACCATGCACGGGGAGGAGGAGCACCTGCTCCCCGTGCTGGAGGCGGGCGGCTCCGGCTACGTGAACAAGCGCAGCGCGGACGAGGAGCTGATCGAAGCGATCCGTATCGTCGCGCGAGGCGAGGTGTTTCTCTACCCGAGTGCGGCCAAACTGCTGCTCCGGGGGCTGCGCGCCAGGTCGGAGGACGCGGAGCACGGTCCGCTCGACCGGCTCACCGGGCGGGAGCGCGAGGTGCTGGCGCATACGGTGGAGGGCTTCAGCGCCAGTGAGATCGGCTCCAAGCTCTCCATCTCGCCGAAGACGGTGGATACCTACCGCGCCCGCATCATGGAAAAATTGGAGCTGCACCACCGCAGCGAGCTGGTCCGCTTCGCGCTGCGGACCGGGCTGCTCCGCGCAGAGTAACCTTTCACAGGAGGCTGAATTTGGACCGTCGCGTCGTGGTCACCGGCATCGGAATGGTCACCGCGCTCGGCAACAGCGCCGGAGAAACGTGGGAGAACGTGCGCGCCGGCCGCTCGGGGATCGGACCGCTGACCCGCTGCTCCATCGGGGATCTTCCGCCGGCCGTGGGGATCGCCGGTGAGATCAAGAACTTCAACACCGGCGGCGTCATCGATCGCAAGGACGCCCGCCGTATGGATAGATTCATCCAGTACGCTTTGATCGCCGCCGACGAGGCGCTGCGCGAGGCGGGGGTGGGCGGCCTCGGCACGGTGCCGAACCCGGAGGAGACGGGGGTGATCATCGGCTCGGGGATGGGCGGCCTGTCCTCCATCATGGAGACCGCCGAGATGATGATCGCCCGAGGGACGGGGCGCGTGTCTCCCTTCTTTATCACGGCGAGCATCGTCAACCTCGCCGCCGGTCAGGTGGCGATGCGGACCGGTGCGACCGGACCCAACTATTCCACCGTGTCGGCGTGCGCCAGCAGCAACCACGCGATCGGCGAATCGTTTCACGCCATTCAGCGCGGCGACGCCGACATGATGATCGCGGGCGGGGCGGAGGCGTGCCTGACGCTGATCTCCTTCGCCGGATTCCACGCCGCCCGCGCGCTCGCGACCGAGTACCAGTCGCCAGAGGAGGCGTCGTGCCCCTTCGATGCGCGGCACAACGGCTTCGTGCATGGGGAGGGGGCGGCGGTGCTGATTCTGGAGGCGCTGGAAGCGGCGCTGGCGCGCGGTGCGAATCCCCTTGCCGAGATCGTCGGCTTCGGGATGAGCGGCGACGCGTTTCACGTCACCGCTCCGCCGGAGAACGGAGACGGAGCGGCGCGAGCAATGAAGCGCGCGCTGCGGAGCGCCGGGATGGAGCCGAAGCGCGTGGACTACATCAACGCCCACGGGACCTCCACTCCCCTGGGGGACGTGGCCGAAACCCGGGCCATCCGCAACGTCTTCGGCGACCACGCGGACCAGCTCGCGGTCTCCTCTACCAAGTCGATGCTAGGGCACGCGCTCGGCGCCACCGCCGCCATAGAGGCGGGACTCAGCATCTTCGCCCTCCGCGACGGAGTGCTCCCTCCCACCATCAATCTGCACGAGCCGGACCCGCTCTGCGATCTGGACTACGTGCCGAACCAGGCGCGCGAGCAGGCGGTGCAGGTGGCGCTCTCCAACTCGTTCGGTTTCGGAGGACAGAACAGCGCGCTGCTGCTGAAGCGCTGGAACGCCTAGCACCCCCCGGATCAAAGATAAAGAAGGGGGGTGGCGAGATCGCCACCCCCCTTCTTTCTGGCGCGGGCCGCTCCGCCGTTACGGCTCGCCCTGCTGGCCCGCGGCCGGGTTCCCCTGGGCCTGGCTGCTCCCCTGCTCCGTTCCGCCGCGGGCCTGGCTCGCGCGGCCCTGGCTCTGGCTCCCACCCTGCTGCTGCGGACGGCCCTGCTGTCCTCCGCTGCTGCGCCCGGCGGAGCCGCCCGCCTGCATCGCCGGCTGCTGCTGGCCTCCGCGGCTGCCGCTCCCCCAGGACTGGGAGATCTGCTCGACGGTGTCGGCTACCTTCTGGTCGCGCTGACCGTCGTCCCCGCCGAACTCGGTGGCGACATCGGCCTGGGCGATGATCCCGACCAGGCGCC
>JALZKG010000109.1 GCA_030859365.1 Gemmatimonadota bacterium | reverse complement strand
CCCTTGAAGAGGGCTGCCTCACGAGTGGGGGCCTGGCAAACGGAGCCCCAGGGGCACCGCTGGCTGTTCCAGCGCTCGATCAGCGTGGCCTCGGATTCGAAGGGCACGCCGTAC
Organism: Gemmatimonadota bacterium; assembly: GCA_030859365.1. Lineage (GTDB taxonomy): Bacteria > Gemmatimonadota > Gemmatimonadetes > Longimicrobiales > Longimicrobiaceae > JALZKG01. Next base: position 1,987 of record JALZKG010000109.1, on the reverse strand, counting down.
TTTTTGCTCAGGTAGTAGTTGGCTGCCTTGGCGCCGAGCGGGGACACGTCGCTGCCGTGCAGTCCGTGCTCCACGATCACCGCGAACGCCACCTCGGGCGGGCTGCCGGGGGGGCCTGCGAACCCGGCGAACCAGCCGTGATCCTCGCCATGCGGGTTCTGCGCGGTTCCGGTCTTTCCGTAGAGCGTCCAGCGCTCCAGCCGGGACAGGTAGGCGGTTCCGCCCGCGTTGGTCACGCGCTCGAGCCCCGCCCACATGGCCTGGAGTGACTCCGAGGATAGCCGCATCTGGATGGCGCCGGCGCCTTCACCCGCCCCGGCCACCTTGACGAGGTGGGGCTCGGGAGCGGATCCGTTGCCGGCCATGGCCGAGTAGAAGTGGGCCATACGGAGCACGGTCTGGGCGTTCGGCCCCTGCCCGATGGACAGGCTCATCACCTCGGAGGGGGTGGGCTCATGTCCGAACCTGCGCTCGTACCAGTCGACGCCCGTGGGGAACTGCCCCGCCGTCTCGTTCGGCAGATCGATACCCGAGCGGGTGTTGAAGCCCATGCGGGTGCCCGCCTGGGTCAGGTTCGCCAGTCCCAGCCGGATGCCGAGCTGATAAAAGTACACGTTGCAGCTTTTCTCGATGGCACTCACCAGATCCAGCCGGCCGTGCCCGGCCGAGTACCAGCAGCGCGCGTAGCGCCCCGCGTAGTACATCCCGCCGGTGCAGGAGATCGGCATCCGCGAATTGCCCTTCACGACGCCCCGCTCCAGACCCGCCGCGGCAGTGGCCAGCTTCCAGGTAGACGCCGGGGGGTAGGTGGCGTTGACCGTCCGGTCTAGGAGCGGCTTGTCGGCGTGTGTGTTCAGCGCCCGCCACAGCGTGGGAGCGATGCCGCCCACGAAGTCGTTCGGATCGAAGCCGGGGTGGCTGACCAGCGCCAGGACCTCCCCCGTGGAGGGGACCAACACGGCGATGGCGCCCTTCATGGTGTCCGGGAAGATCTCCGCAAGGTACTGCTGCAACCCCAGGTCGAGCGTAAGCTGCAGCGGCTGCCCAGGGGTGGGGCGCAGCGAGCCCACCGACGCACGCGGGTCCACCACGCGCCCCATCGCGTCCACCTCCACGAAGCGGGCTCCGTCGCTCCCGGCGAGCAGCATTTCGTACTCGCGCTCGATCCCCGCCTTGCCGATCCAGCGCCCCTGGGTGTAGCCGGCGTCGCGAAAGCGCGGCTGCTCCAGTTCGGTGGCGGTGATCTCGTTCACGTAGCCGATCATGTGCCCGATGGCCGCCCCGGCCGGATAGTAACGAGTGGGCCGCTCGACGATCATCAGGTTGGGAAAGGCGGCGCGGCGCTCCTCGATCGCCGCGATCTGCGAGTAGGTGGCCCGCGGGCTGACCTCCAGGAGGTCGTTCGGCCGGCGGTTGCGCCGCTCCACCATCGTCTCGACGTCCGCGCCGGCAAGCCCCAGAAAGGGCGACAGATCCACCAGCGTCTGCCGGATGACGGCCGAATCTCCCGGCAGCAGTGACACGGAGTAGCCGGTCACGCTGGTGGCCACCACGTCGCCGTTGCGGTCCACGATGGTGCCGCGCGGAGCGGGGATGGGTATGGGCCGCAGCCGGTTGCTCTCGGAGCGCACCGCGTACAGCTCGCCGCTCAGGACCTGCGTCTGGTAGAACGCGGTCAGAAGCACCGACGTCACGAAGGTGATCGCGAAGACCGCCCCTAGCGTGCGGCGGTGGCGACTGTCCGGCAGAAACAGCTTCATGGCAGCAACCGGTGGAGGTGCGGCGGGACAGCGCTGGTGCGCGCCCCACCTCCGACCCGGAAACGCAAGGAAAGTGCCCCCTCGTGCCCTTCGACCCGCCTTCGGATCGCGAGCCGCAGATCGTCGATCAGGCGCGCCGCCGCGGGGAGGCCGCCGGGAGGCTGCCTGAGTGCGCGAGCCTCGTCGCTTCCAGTGGGCCCGAATGAGCGCGCCGCCCAGCGGAGCGT
>JALZKG010000064.1 GCA_030859365.1 Gemmatimonadota bacterium | reverse complement strand
ATCAGGACGGGATGCCGGTGGGTGGGGCGGGAGCGCTGCGGCAGATCGCGGTGGATGAGATCAAGAGCATTCAATACTTCGACGGCATCAGCGCGACGCTGCGCTGGGGCACCGATCACGGCAACGGGGCCATCCTCGTTCGGACGCGCTGACCGTAGCCGCGCGGAGCGCACCCGCTGCCTTTGCGCTTTTCTTTGGGGGCCGCCAGCTGGGCGGCCCCCTCTGTTTGCCCCTTCCTTCGCTCCGTTTGAGCGGGTTCTTCCAGGGGGAGCAGAGGTTCAACTCCATGAACGTGTCCGGCTCCGTGAGTGCGAACCGCACCACCGAGGCGCTGAAGGTGAACCTGTCGGTGAACAATCGCTACAGCGAAAGCAACTTCGAGGTCAACGAGGATCTTACCGTCACCAACATCCAGCGCAACTACGGGGCGACGACTCTGGTGGTACGGAGCCTCGGGCCCCGCTGGTCGGCGGGGGGGCGGAGCTCCGTCGCCTCGTCCACCTTTCTGAACCAAGACCTGGCCGTTCGACTGGCGCCCGCGGTCGAGTACAACTTCTTTCCCTACGCGGAGTCCACGCGGCGGCAGCTCACCCTGCAGTACGCTCCGGGGATCAGCTACTTCGATTACAACCAGCCGACGATCTTCGAGCGCACCGAGGAAACGCGCTTTGATCAGAGCCTGACGGTTTCGCTCGATCTGAAGCAGCCGTGGGGAAGCGTCAGCACCTCGCTGGAGGGCGCGAATTATCTGCACGACTTCACCAAGAATCGCGCGGTGCTCTTCGGCAACGTCGACCTTCGCCTGGTGAAGGGGTTGTCGCTGAACGCGAGCGGGAGCGCATCGCGCCTCCGGGACCAGCTCTTCATCGCGGCGGGAGAGACCACTCAGGAGGAGATCCTGCTCCGGCAGCGGCAGCTCGCCACGTCGTACCGCTACTTCGCGTCGGTGGGGCTCAGCTACACCTTCGGCTCCATCTTCAACAACGTGGTCAACCCGCGCTTCGGCGGCTCCAGCGGCGGAACTGTTTTCTTCTTCTGAGATTCCGAGCCGCTCCCGCAGGCCGGGGCGGCTACTCCTGCTATTGCGCCGGATAGCCTTCCGCGCCTCGTTTAGCTTCTGGGCTTCGGCAATTCCCGCTTGCTTAGCCTGCCGACGGAGCTGTCCTTCTGTCTCCTTCCGCGCTTCCTCGAAGGCCTTCTTGATCATCTGCACGACGTGGAACTTGTCCACCACGATCACCGTCTCGCGGCCGAACACCTTCCAGACGGCATCTCGGTAAGGCGCCCACATGTCCATCGTAACGAGTTCTGGGCGACAACGTTGATCTCGGAGGCGCTCCAGCGCCGCGTGTACGGTGTCAGGTTCCCGATCCTGGAGCAGGTACGACAACCTGTCCATTCCCAACGTCCGTCAGGATGCATTGGGGCTCCTTGCGACCGTCGTTATCCGGCGCCGTCGTCCGCCCTTCACGAACTCTTTGGCTCCGCTTGATGCTAAGTAAGTAGACCTCATCGATGCCGAGCCAGGCTAGTTTGGTAGGCCTTCCGACCCGCCGCTTAGGCTGATGCTCCCGCTCCTTGTACTCGGCCATGAACGTTCGGAGAATGGTGGTCTTGTGCACCCCCACGTCCTCGGCCACGTCCGCGAACGTACTCCGTAGAGCCTGTCCCCAAATCCAATCGTCCAGGCGGAGGGTGGTGGGGCGCGTCGGGTGAATCTCGGGAGGCCGCCAGCTGAAGGTGCGCTTGCACTTGGGACAGCGATAGCGGTAGCGGATCACGTGCAACTCCACCGGCACGCCGCGGATCGGGACATCGCGCACCACGAGGCTCTCCCGGCGCATTGCGATGCGCTTCCGGCCGGACGGCGCCGCGTACGCAACCTGCGTGGGGCGCGGGGGGAGGACCGAGACGACTACAGGGGTGGGAGGCGAGGTGAAGCGAGGGGCGACCCTGACGCTGGCGGCGGTCGTGGTGGGGACGTTGCTGTCGGGGCTGGTGTCGCCGCAACTGGCGCTGGCGTCGGGATCGGCGTTCCTGTTCTCGGAGCTGGCGGACTTTGCCGTGTACACCCCGCTGGAGCGGCGGCGTTTCGTGCTGGCGGTGCTGCTCTCCGGCCTGCCGTAGCGCGCTTCTTCCCCGAAAACGGAAACGCACGGCCGCGGGCATCGTCGCCCGCGGCCGTGCGTTTTGCGAATGGCAACGTCCGTCTACTGGCGGACGAGCCGAATCGGCTGGCCCATGCCCGTGAGGTTCGCGGCCACGACGGCGCCGGAGGCACCCCGCTCGAACGCCAGTTCGCCGGGGTTCTCGAGGAAGAAGAAGGTGTCGGCGGCGCTGGCGCGAAGGGGGCGGTCGCGCCAGCCCACGCGGGGCACGGTCATCCGCAGCATCTCGCCGTCCACCCGGATGTCCACGAGGATCGCGGGATCGTCGTCGTCCGGCACCGTCGCGTAGCTGCCGACGTACGCCGCGAGCGAGGCCGCATCCACCCGCACGGCGTCGCGCTCCCGCGTGGGGTAGCCCGGCAGGCCGTACTCCCGCGCGACGGAGCGCAGGATCTCCATCGTCAGGTCGCTCCCCGCGTCGCCGTTGGTCATGACGATGACGCCCCGCCCCGCGCCGGCCATCGCCAGGAAGAACGACTGGAAGCCGCGGTTGGACCCGCCGTGGATGAACCGGAGCGAGTCCGCCTCGCCCGCCAGGCCAAAGCCGAGCCCGTACTGGCCCGCCTGCACGGTCAGCATCCGCCGCGCCATCTCCGGCGAAAGGATGCGGCCCGTTTCGCCGGCGTACGCACGCTGCACCTCGAGCGCCAGCCGCGCCAGGTCCGAGGGCGTGGTCCACAGGCCGGCGGCCGCCTGTTCGGGATAGGTGTAGTGCCTGCCCGCGACCGGCTGACCGTCGCGCCCGTGTGCCGTGGCGGCCTCGCCGGCGCGGTCCGCGGGCAGCGGCTGCGCGAAGGTGCTGCGGCGCATGCCGGCCGGCTCCAGGACCTGCTCGCGCATCAGTTCCGTGAACGGCCTTCCGGTCACGTCCGTCATCATCAGCTGCGCGATGGTCAGCCCGCCGCCGGAGTAGCGCGAGCGGCTTTCGGGGACGGTGTCCACGCGCACGGGCCGGGTGTTCGCGGGCGCTTCGCCGTCCAGCACCTGCACCGTCGTGGGGACGGCCGCGCCGGCGGCGTAGCCCGGGAACCCGGGGACGGTTGTGCCCGCCGAGTGGCTCAGCAGGCGGCGCAGCGTGACCTTTTCCGTCGCCGTGAACTCGTTCTCCGGCACCCGCCAGGAGCGCAGCCGCGCGTTCACGTCCTCGTCCAGGTCCAGAACGCCGTTCTCCACCAGCCGGAGGGCCGCGATGGCCGCCACGGGCTTGCTGATGGACGCCGCCTGGAACAGCGTCGTGCTGTCGACGGGGATTCCGCTGCCCGCCTCGGTTTCGCCCCAGCCGCGCGCCCACTCGATGCGGCCGTCGTTGATGACGGCCACGCTCACGCCGGGCACGCGATGGTGCCGCAGGCGCTCCTCGATGGTGAACGTGTTGGTCTCGCCGCGGACGCTCTGGTACGTCGGGAGGCCGGTTTCCACGCGGCGGATGCGCGCTTCGACGTCCGGCCCGGCGCTGGGGGCCCCGCCGTGGGCCGCGCAGCCGGCGGACAGCAGCGGGAGCATCAGCACGGCGGTTCGGTGGATGGATGGCATTTGGCCCGCGCAGTAGAGGGTTCGGTGGATGACGGCGGCGGCGGTGTGTTCCGTACCCTACGTCTGGATGAGGAGCGGGGTTTCTCACGGAACGGCGCCGGCGGAACTGTAGCCGCGGGTCCGCCGCGACCCGCCGGGTGCCCCTCCCCCGGCCCCCGCCGCCCTGCCCGCCGCTATCGAGGACGGGTTTCTCGCCGCCGCGGTGGAGCAGATGGCGGCACGCTGGCGCGCCTCGGCCGGGCGGATCGAGCGCTATGCTCCCCAGGTAGCCGAGGCGTGGCGGCAGGCGGCCGAAGATGCGGAGCGGGCGCTCAAGGAGCACCCGGCGCGTGCGGGGTTGATGCGGGAGTTTAGGGAGGAGTTGTGCCGCGGAGTGGCAGCGGAGATGCGTGCGGCGCTGGCTACCCGCGGCAGCGCGGCGAGCCAGATCACGCGGTGATAGGAGGGGCGGCTAGCGGGCGCCTTGCTCACCCAGCCGCGCGCAGGGCATGGTAGCGGCCTTCCGCATCGGCGTGCAACTCGCCCATGAAGGCCAGGGTGTCCAGGTGGCGTTCCACCAGTTCGCGGCTCGGCCGCTTCGCGCGCAAGACGCTCTCCTTCTCGAAGTGTGATCGCATGCATGAGATCTGTCTCCGGCTCTTCGTTCACCACTACAACCTTGACCACCTTCGCGCCGCCAGCAACCAACGTTGAGCCATTACCCAACGCAGGTGCCCTCCATCGGGGGCACCCTGCGCACAGGTGTAGTCAGAACAGCAGGCAGGACTCAGGTCACAGGGCGTATCTGGATCGGGCTGGCGCCCCACCTGATCCACAGCGAATCGGGGAGGACGCCTCCTGTGCGGGTCCGGACAGGGAAGGCAACCGCACCCTGACAGCTGAACGGGCTGATGCACGGGTAGAGACTGTCGACGTTGACGCGCACGCTCCACGCCTGATCCGTCTTCAGGGGGAGGACGACGTATCCGCGGACGGTGTCCGCAGCCGGGCTATGAGGCTGAAGCACCACGTCAATCCGGAGCGAGCCTGTTTCTCGGGTCCGGTACCAGGGGGTGCGCGGAGTCGCGA
>JALZKG010000051.1 GCA_030859365.1 Gemmatimonadota bacterium | reverse complement strand
CTCGTCGCCGGGGAGGCGGTCCGGGTCGGCCAGGGCACTCTCGACGTTCGCCATACCCCGGGGCACGCCCCCGGCCACATCGTGCTGGTGGGCGACGGGGTGGCGGTAACCGGCGACTGCGTCTTCGCCGGCTCCATCGGCCGGACGGATCTCCCGGGCGGCGATCTGGCCACGCTGATGCGCTCCATCCGCGGCCAGATCCTCACCCTTCCCGACGAGACGGTACTCTTTTCCGGACACGGCCCCGAAACCACGGTGGGGCACGAGCGGGCCACCAACCCGTTCCTCGTTCCCCACTTCGGCGGCGCCACCTGGGTGTGACCCTCGGTTGACGCTTCCGGGAGGCGGGTCTATCTTGGCGTCGGACCCGCACCCCGGGAAGCCTTTCGTGTCTGAGTCCGTCCGAATCGCCGTGCTCGCCTCCGGAGGGGGGAGCAACCTGCAGGCGCTGCTGGAGCGGTTTCCGCCCGGGGGGAGCGCCTCCGCACAGGTGGTGCTCGCCGTCGGCGGACGCGCGGGGATCGGAGCCCTGCCGCGTGCCGACGCCGCCGGCGTGGCGACTGCGGTGATCGAGGCGGGTCCGGGCGAGGGCGAGCGCCTCGCCGCGCTGCTGGAGGGGCACGGCGCGGAGCTGGTGGTCCTCGCCGGCTATCTGCGGCGCGTCCCGCCGGAGGTGGTCCGCCGCTGGGACGGGCGGATGGTCAACGTGCACCCGGCGCTCCTTCCCGCCTTCGCGGGGGCGGGGATGTACGGAATGCACGTCCACCGAGCGGTGCTCGCCTCGGGCGCCCGCGTCTCGGGAGCCACCGTGCACCGGGTTGGCGATGCGTACGACAGCGGCCCGATCCTCGCCCAGTGGCCGGTTCCGGTGCTCCCGGACGACACCCCGGAGCGGCTCGCCGCCCGGGTGCTTGCCGTGGAGCACCGCCTGCTCCCCGGAGTGGTGGAGGCGCTCTGCCGTTGGACAGGGGAATCCGCTTCCGGCGAAGTGGCCCAGCCCACCTTCGGTCTGGTGAACCACCCGGCCCCCAGCGACGCGGAGGTGCGCCGGCTGCTCGCCCAAAGGTTCTCCTCGTCGCCCCGCTGACTCGTCCCCCGGACCGTCATGCCGCGCGCGCTGCTCAGCGTTTCCGACAAGCAGAAGCTGCTCCCCTTCGCGCGCGCCCTGCACGAGCGGGGGTGGGATCTGGTCTCCACCGGCGGCACGGCAGCGGCGTTGCGCGAAGCCGCGCTGCCGGTGCGGGAGGTAAGCGACCTGACCGATCATCCTGAGATGATGGACGGACGGGTCAAGACGCTGCACCCTGCCGTGCACGCCGGGCTGCTGGGGCGTGCCGCCCACCTCCGGGACCGGGAGCAGATGGCGGAGCAGGGGTACGAGCCCATCGACCTCGTCGCCGTCAACCTGTACCCGTTCCGGGAGACCGTCGCTCGGCCGGGCGTGACCCGCGCCGAGGCCGTGGAGCAGATCGACATCGGCGGCCCGTCCATGCTCCGTTCCGCCGCCAAGAACCACGAGCGGGTGTGGGCGGTGTGCGACCCGGCGGATTACGACGGGGTGATCACGGCTCTCGATAACGGAAATGGCGGCGAACTTCGCCGCGAGTTGGCGCGCAGGGCCTTTGCGCACACCTCCGCCTACGACGCCGCCATCGCCGCGTATCTGGCCGCGTATCTGGATGAGGAGGGCGGGGGAGGCGCCGCCGCCGCGGGGCTGCCCGACTCGCTGTCGCTGTCGCTGATCAAGGTACAGGATCTCCGCTACGGCGAGAACCCCGATCAGCGCGCCGCCTTCTACTCCGAGCGGGCGCGTCCGACGGCGGGACTGGCCGGTGCCCGGCAGCTGCACGGCAAGCCGCTGAGCTTCAACAACCTGCTCGACGTCGACGCCGCGCTGCTGGCCATCGCTCCCTGGAGCGTGGGGGGAACGGGGGAGTACTCCGCCTGCGCCATCGTGAAGCACACGACGCCCTGTGGCATCGCCATCGGCGGTGATCCGGCGGAGGCGTACAGGCGGGCCCTCGCCACCGACCCGGCGAGCGCCTTCGGCTCCGTCGTTGCCTTCTCCGAGGAGCTGTGCGAGCGGTCCGCGACGCTGCTTCGCCCCCAGTTCGTGGAGGCGATCGTCGCCCCTGCCTTTGCGGAGGGAGCGCTCCGGATGCTCCGGGAAAAGAAGAATCTTCGCCTGCTGCAGCTCGCGATGCGGCCCGGCGACGATGCCGAGCTGGACCTGAAGCGGGTGCACGGCGGAGTGCTGGCGCAGGAGCGTCTGCGGATGCGCTTCGGCGCCGACGAGTGGCGGACGGTGACCCGGCGCGCGCCCTCCGCAGGCGAGCGCGAAGATCTGGACTTTGCCTGGCGCGCGGTCGCCGTGGTCAAGTCCAACGCCATCCTGCTCGCGCGCGGGGGCGGGGCCATTGGAATCGGCGCCGGACAGACGAGCCGCGTCGACTCTTCGCGACTCGCGGTGGCGAAAGCCAGGGAGAACGGGTGGGAGGTCGCAGGCGCGGTCCTCGCTTCGGACGCCTTCTTTCCCTTTCGCGACGGAGTCGACGCGGCCGCCGAGGCCGGGGTCCGGGCGATCGTCCAGCCGGGCGGCTCGGTTCGCGACGCCGAGGTGATCGCCGCGGCGGACGAGCACGGGATCGCGATGGTCTTCACCGGACGGCGGCTGTTCCGGCACTGAGCGCCGGGAGTCGGAACTCCGGATGGACGGCTCCTGTAGAAGCAACTCGTCCGCCCCTGCCGACGGGTGCCGTTTGACCCGGTGAGCCCGACCGTGTACCATTGGGAGATGATCTGCCCTCTTCGTGGAGCGCTGTGCGCGGCCTGATCTTCGATCCGTTCAGCGGCATCAGCGGCGACATGACGGTTGCCGCCCTGCTCGACCTCGGCCTTCCGCTGCAGTGGCTGCAGGGGTTCGTCGGCGGGCTGGGGATCGGCCCGGTCGAGGTCGGCGCAGAACGGGTGCAGCGGTGCGGCATCGCCTGCACCCGCCTCGTTCTTCACCTTCCGCACGAGCACGCACACCGCCATCTCGCGGACGTGGTGCGGATCATCGAGGCGGCGGAGCTGAGCGCCGAGGTGCGCGATCGGTCCGTGCGGGCATTCACTCTGCTCGCCGAGGCGGAGGCGGAGGTGCACGGTACCACCCCCGAGCGGGTGCACTTCCATGAGGTGGGCGCGCTGGACGCGATCGTGGACGTGCTTGCCGCGATGGCCGGAAGCGCGGAGCTCGGTTTCGACACCTTCTACACGCGCGCGGTGACGCTCGGCCAGGGGTGGGTGGACATGGAGCACGGACACTTCCCGGTTCCTCCTCCGGCGGTTCTGACTCTGCTTCGCGGCATTTCGGTTCGGGACCTTCCCTTCGAGGGCGAGTGCACGACGCCGACCGGAGCGGCCGTGCTGCAGGCGCTCACCGCAGGCAATCCTCCGCCCGCGACCTGGTCTCCCGCGGCCACCGGCTTCGGCGCCGGGACGCGGGATCCCGAGGACCGGCCCAACTGTCTGCGGGTCATCGCCATCGAGAGCGGAGCGGCGGGCGAGGCGCTGCTCCTGCTGCAGTCGGACATCGACGACCTGTCGCCGGAGTACGTGCCGCCGCTGATGGAGGCCGCGATGGCGGCGGGGGCCGTCGACTGCACGGTGACGCCGCTGCTGATGAAGAAGGGGCGCCCCGGCTTCCGGGTGGAGGCGCTCGCCGCGCCCTCCCGCCAGGACGCGGTTTCAGCGGCGCTTTTCGGGGCGAGCACCTCGATCGGCGTCCGCTCCTGGACGGTCGATCGGCACGCACTGCAGCGCCGACAGGAGACCGTTCGGTGGCGCGGGCACGAAATCCGCGTCAAACGGTCTCTGCTTCCGCAGGGTGCGGAGCGAGCGAAGCCGGAGTTCGACGATGTCGTACGTGCGGCCTCGGCGCTTGGAATCACGCCGCTGGCCGCGTTTCGGAGCATGGTCGCCGAGGGCATTGCGTCCGACGGGTGACCCTGCGCTTTACGGTGCTCGGGAGTCCGGATCGCCGCCGCACCGAACCATCACCAACACCGGAGGAACCCGATGAGATTTGGACCTGGAGTAATCTTCGCCTTGGGAACGGGTGTGCTCGCCGGCGCGTGCGCGCCTGCCGCGACAGTTGGAAGCACCGCCGCCCTTCCCAACGTGTCGTGCCCCGAGGGGGTGACGCTGGCGAACACAGAGTTTACCCGGGGGGCGCAGACCGCGCTGGTCCGCGCGCAGGTCGCCGGCGATACCGCCGGGTACCAGACCGCGCTGGGTCAGTCGCTGCAGGGCACCCGCGCCGACGCAAACAACCCGCAGTCGTACTACCTCGCCGGGCAGGCGTACGTCGGGATCGGTGACTACGCCGGTGCCGACAGCGTGTTCACCCGGGCGGAGCAGATCTGCCCCGGCTATGCGGCGGAGATCGAGCCGGAGCGCGAGCGCGCCTGGGCCATGGCGTACCAGCGTGGACTCGACGCCTACACCGCGGGCGACACCATGGCGGCGCTCGCCAGCTGGGAGCAGGCGACCGGCATCTACCAGGGGCGTCCGGACGCGGTCTTCAACCTGGCGGTCCTTTCCGCCGAGCGCGGCGATTCCGATCGCGCGGTCGAGCGCTACGAGGAGGCGCTCCGCATCCTGGATCAGCAGCCGGCCATCGACCCGGCCGACACCACCACCGCCTCCGAAATGGAAGCGCGCGTGGAGACCCGCCGCAACGTCCTGGCGGGGATGCTGAACGTGGGCGCGCAGCGCTTCCAGGCGGAGCAGTACGGTCCCGCGGCGCAGCTCTTCCTCCGGCTCACAGAGCTGGACCCGAACAACCGCGACGCCTGGTACAACTACGCCCTCGCACTGTACCAGCAAGAGCAGTGGGCGCAGCTCCTTCCGGCGGCGCAGCGTGTCGTCCAGATCGACCCGCTGAACGAGAACGCGCACGTGCTGGTGTTCAACGCGCATCGCGAACAGAACCAGAGCGATCAGGCGCTGCGCGTGCTGGAGGGGATCGAGGCCCTCCCCATCAAGATGCAGTCCATCCAGATCGCTCAGGGCGAAGGGCGCTCCACCCTGACCGGGACGGTGGAGGGCAACCGCGCCCGTGCGGGCACTCCGGTGCGGCTCGAGTTCACCTTCTTCGGTGATGGGCGGACGCTCGGCACGCAGACAGTGTCGGTCAACGCGCCCGCTTCGGGTGCGACGGGGAGCTTCGAGGTGGCGGTCGAGAACCCGACGCCGGTCACCTCCTACCGGTACCGGGTGCTGCAGTAGAGGCGGTCGGGCTGGCCTTGGGGCTCCCGGGCGGGAGCGGCCCGTGGCCGCTCCCGCCTTTGCCTTTGGATCCGGGGAATGGCGCATGTTTTTTGCACCCTCTGGATCGTCTTTCTCCTTCCCCCGGCTCTCGACTTCATGGCACGTTGCGCCTCCTGCGACTACGAGTACGACGACACCGTCGCATCCTGCCCCGAGTGCGAGGCCGCAGCGGAGACGTTCCGCTGCGAACGGTGCACCCAGGAGTACCACGACGCCGACGCGTGCCCCGCGTGTGGCGCGCTCCGTCTGGCCGTTCCCTGCGACGAGCACCCGGAGCAGGGGGCGGAGGGTCGCTGCGTCTTTTGTGGCCGCGCCATCTGCGACGGCCCTGCCCCTGGCCGCGACGACCCGTGGGTATGCGAAGAGCATCGCGCCATCCCGCTCATCGGCGGGTGGGCGCAGGTGTACTCGACCACCGGTGAGTTCGAGGCTCAGCTACTGCGGGAGAACCTGCGGGCGGAGGGGGTGGAGGCGCAGATCTACTCGCAAAAGGACCACATGTATCCGGTCGACTTCGGTGAGTTGAGCATCGTCCGGCTGATGGTGCCGGTGTGGGAATACAACGCTGCGCTCGGGATCATCCGCTCCCACATGGACCGGGAGGGGGAGGTGGTGTTCGCCTGCCCCTCGTGCGGGGAGGCGTACGAGGCGGGAGACGAGGCGTGCTCGGCGTGCGGCGGCTCGTTGGTCGCCTGATCCGCCTTCTCCCTTCCCGACAACCGGATCGCTCGTGAAGCTCCCCGTAGTCGCCATCGTAGGACGACCCAACGTCGGCAAGTCCACCTTTTTCAACCGCGTCCTCGGTCAGCGCCTCGCCATCGTCGAGGACCGGCCGGGGGTGACCCGCGACCGGAACTTTGCGCGGGCGGACTGGAACGGCCGCCAGTTCTACGTGGTGGACACCGGCGGAATGGTCGAGAACTCCGACGAGCCGATGGACCGGCTGGTCCGCACCCAGGTGCTTGCCGCCATCGAGGAGGCCGACCTGGTGGTGCAGATGGCGGACGGCCGCGCCGGGCCGCATCCGCTCGACTATCGGATCGCCGAGCACCTGCGCCGGACGCAGCGGCCGGCCGTGTTGCTGGTGAACAAGGTGGACAACCTCGGGCATCCGAGCGCCGTCGGCCACCACGACTTCTGGGATCTGGGGCTGGGGGAGCCGCAGCCGGTCAGCTCGCTCAGCGGCAAGGGGAGCGGCGACGCGCTGGATGTCATCGTGGATCACCTGCCTCCCGTGGAGGTGGGGGAAGAGGAGGGGGTGCTCCGGGTCGCCGTGATCGGACGGCCGAACGTGGGCAAATCCAGCTTCGTGAACCGGCTGCTGGGTGAAGAGCGGATGGTGGTGTCGGAGGTGGCGGGGACGACCCGCGACGCCATCGACACTCCCATGCAGTACCACGGCCGGACGCTGGTCTTCGTCGACACGGCGGGGCTGCGCAGGCAGTCGCGGATCGACGAAAGCGTCGAGTTCTACAGCTCCATCCGCACGGAGCGGGCGATCGAGCGCGCGGACGTATGCCTGCTCCTCATCGACGCCACCGAGCCGATTGCCAACCAGGACCTCAAGATCGCGCAGCGCGCCTGGGACGCGGGGTGCGGGCTGATCCTGGTGGCGAACAAGTGGGACCTCGTGGAAAAAGAGACGATGACCGCGCCCGAGTTCGAAAAAGCTCTGGCGCGGAAGGCTCCCTTTCTCCAGTGGGTCCCGGTCGTGTTCACCAGCGCCGCCACCGGACAGCGGGTCCATCGTGCCCTGGATATGATCATGGAGGTCGAGGCGGAGCGGAACCGCCGGATCGCGACGCACGAGGTCAACGAGGTGCTGCGGGAGTTGGCAACCCGGGTGCGTCCGCCGCACTATGGGGGAAGGCCGATCAAGCTCCTCTACGCCACCCAGGTGCGGACCGCGCCTCCGGTGCTGGTGATCTGGTCCAACCTTCCGGACGGCATCCCCGAAAACTACTCCCGCTATCTGCAGAACGGCTTTCGCGAGAAGTGGCGCTTTCACGGTGTCCCCCTCCGCGTCCAGTTCCGCCAGCGAGGCGAGGAAGAGTGAGCCCCGCCCTCTGGATCGGGGCGTCGTACCTGCTCGGGGCGATCCCCGCCAGCTACCTGGCGGGGCGCTGGGGAGGCGGCGTCGACCTTCGCACGAGCGGGAGCGGAAATCTGGGGGCGACCAACGCGTTCCGGGTGCTCGGACCGCGGATCGCGGCTCCGGTGATGCTGTTCGACCTGCTCAAGGGGTGGCTCCCGGTCTGGTCCTTTCCTCGCCTCGACGGGAGCGCGGAGTGGCGCTGGGCGCTCGCCTACGGCACGGCGGCGATCATCGGCCACGTGTTCTCGGTCTTCGTCCGCTTTCGTGGTGGCAAGGGTGTCGCGACGGCGACCGGGGTTTTCCTGGGTCTCGCCCCCCTGGCGATCGCGGTCGCGTTCGGGGCGTGGCTCCTCGTGCTATGGCGCACGCGCTGGGTTTCCCTCGCGTCGATCACGGGAGCGCTGACGCTGGCGGCGACCCTCGCGGTGGCGGAGCGGCGAACCGAGGTGCTGGTGCTGGGTACGGCGGTGGCGCTCTTCGTGGTGTGGGCGCACCGGGCGAACATCCGCAGGCTCATGCGGGGCGAAGAAGCCCGGCTCGGCCGGGGCGTGCGGGACGGGAGCCCCAGCCGCGGGCGCACCACGTGACCCGCGGCCGTGTAGCCGTGATCGGGGCGGGGAGCTGGGGTACCGCGCTCGCCAACCTGCTCGCGCGCAAGGGCGAGCCGGTGGTTCTGTGGTCGCACGAGGCGAGCGTCGCGGAGGCGATCCGGCGCGAAGGGCGGAACCCGCGCTACCTGGCCGAGGTGCCTCTGGACTCCCGGCTGGCGGCGACGGCGCGGATGGAAGAGGCGCTCGAAGGAGCCAGCGCGGTGGTCTCCGTGAGCCCCTCGCACGTGGTGCGAGCGGTGATGGGGGAGGCCGCCGAGCACATGCGGTCCGACGCCCTGGTGATCAGCGCGTCCAAGGGGATCGAGAACGACTCGCTGCTCACCATGGACGGGGTGCTCGCCGAAGTGCTCCCCTGCGCGGCGGTGACGGGCGCGGCCTACCTGTCCGGCCCGAGTTTCGCGCTCGAGGTGGGGTTGGAGCAGCCCACCGCGGTGACGATCGCTTCGGCCTCGGAGGCGTCGGCGCGACGGGCGCAGGATCTCTTCCAGACCGAGTACTTCCGGGTCTACACCTCCCGCGACGTGCGGGGGGTCGAGTTGGGTGGAGCGCTCAAGAACGTGGTCGCGATCGCCGCCGGGGTGGTGGAGGGGCTGGGACTCGGCCACAATACCCGCGCGGCGCTGATCACCCGCGGTCTGGCGGAGATGGCCCGTCTGGGTGCCGCTCTCGGCGCGGACCCCGCCACCTTCGCGGGGCTGGCCGGGATGGGCGACCTGGTCCTCACCTGCACCGGGACGCTGTCCCGCAATCGCTCCGTGGGGGTGGAGCTGGGCCGCGGCCGCCTGCTCGACGAGGTGCTCGGCGAGATGACGATGGTGGCCGAAGGGGTGCGGACCGCTCGCTCCGCACGGGATCTGGCGCGTCGCACCGGGGTGTCCATGCCCATCGTCGAGGAGGTCGCCGCCGTGCTCTTCGACGGCCGCGCCCCTCGCGACGCGGTGGAGCGCCTGATGCTTCGGGAGCCGAAGGCGGAGCAATGGGGGTAGCGCCGCGCCCGCCGAAGCGGGAGTTTCTGGCGATCGGGGAGGTATGTGCGCTGCTCGACATCAAGGCCCACGTCCTCCGCTACTGGGAAACCCAGTTTCAGGAGTTCCGCCCCGTCAAGAACCGGGCGGGGAATCGCCTGTACCGCGCCTCAGACCTGCAGTTGATCGCTCTGATTCGCCGGCTCGTCCACGAGGAGCGGTATACGCTGGAGGGCGCCCGGCAGAAGATCTCGGAGCTTCGCGCCGCGGGCGGCGACCGCGAGATCGCGGCGGCGGCGCTGGAGCGCTCGGTGATTCGCGCGGTGCGCGACGAACTGGAAAAGGTTAAGGCCCTGCTGCACCTCCCCCCCCGTTGACCGCCGCCGCGCGCCCGGGGTACATTGCTCCTCCTTGCCGGCTGGCGCCCCGCCTCCTTTGCGGGGCGCGCCTCACTGCAGTGACGCACCGATGCTGATCCTCTGCACGAACGACGACGGATACCTCGCCACCGGCCTCCAGGCGCTCGCCGAGGCGGCGCGCTCCCTGGGTGACGTCCGGGTCGTGGCCCCCGACCGGGAGCAGAGCGCGACCAGCCACTCGCTGACCATGCACCACCCGCTACGCGCCCGCTCCGTGCGCGACGGGGTGCACCACGTGGACGGCACCCCCACCGACTGCGTCGCGCTCGCCGTCGGCGCGCTTCTGGACGGCCGCCCGGACTGCGTGCTCTCCGGGGTGAACCACGGACCCAACATGGGGGAAGACGTGCTGTACTCCGGCACGGTGGCCGGTGCGATGGAAGCGACCATCCTCGGCATCCCTGCGGTCGCCGTGTCGTACGCGGGGAGGGATCCGGACGCGATCCCCGCGTGGACGCGGGTCCTGGCGGATCTGTTCCCGCGCCTCGTGCGACGCGACGACTTCCCCCCGGAAACGCTGCTCAACGTCAACCTCCCGGCGATCCCCCCGGGCGAACTGCGCGGGGTTCGCGTCACCCGCCTCGCCCGCCGCGTGTACACTGACTCGCTCACCCGCGCGATGGACCCGAACGGGCGCGAGTACTTCTGGATCGGCGGCGGCGGCGTGGAGTGGCAGGCGGCGGAGGGGACCGACTTCCACGCCGTCGATTCCGGCTTCATCTCCGTCACTCCGCTCCATCTGGACCTGACCAACCACGCGCTACTCGGCGAGGTCGCTGCCTGGGATCTGGCGTCGTGAGCGACCGCTTCATGGCGCAGCGCCGCGCCCTCATCGAGCGGATGGGGGAGCGGGGGATTCGCGACCTGGACATCCTCCGCGCCTTCGATCTGGTTCCACGCCACGACTTCGTGCCGCAGGCCGTGTGGCACCGCGCCTACGAGGACGCGCCGCTCCCCATCGGCTTCGGGCAGACGGCCTCGCAGCCGTCGCTGCAGGCGCTCTACATGCAGCTGCTGGAGATCGGTCCACGCGACAAGGTGCTGGAGATCGGCACCGGTTCCGGGTTTCAGACCGCCGTGCTCGCCCACCTGGCGGACCGGGTGTACTCGGTGGAGCGGATCCGCGAGCTGTCGGTGCGCGCCCGCGACGCCATCGATCGTCAGCGGTTGTCGAACGTCGCCCTGCTCGTCGGCGACGGCACCGTCGGGTGGAGCCGCTACGCTCCGTACGACGCCATCCTGGTGGCCGCCGGAGCGCCGGAAATCCCCCCGCCCCTCATGGAGCAGCTCGCGCCCGGTGGGCGGATGCTGACTCCGGTCGGAACGCTGGAGTCGCAGCGGCTGGTGATGGTGCGCCGTACCGCCAAGGGATGGGCGGAGGAGGATGTGCTGGACTGCACCTTCGTCCCCCTTCTTGGACGCTTCGGATGGAACGAGGAAGGAAGAGCTTCGCGATGATCCCACGTACCCGCTCCCCGTTGCTGCACTATCTTCAGGGGCTGCTGATGGGCAGCGCCGACGTGGTTCCCGGTGTCAGCGGGGGGACGGTGGCGCTGATCGTGGGGATCTATGAGCCGCTGGTGGGCTCCGTCCGCGCGGCCGCTTCGATCCCGGTCGCCGTCCTGCGCGGAGACCTCGCCCGTGCGCGGGAGCTTTCGGGCGAGGTCCACTGGCGACTGGTGCTCCCCCTCGCGGCGGGGATCCTGACGGCGCTGATCGTCGGCGCCCGCTTCATCCCGGGGCTGCTCGATCGGTATCCGGTCCAGATGCGAGCCCTGTTCTTCGGGCTGATCGCGGGCTCCGTCGCCGTGCCGTGGCGGCGGATCACCGCCCCGCGGTCAGGGCTGTTCGCCACCGCGGTGGCCAGCGCCGTAGTGGCGTTCGTGCTCGTAGGCTTTCCCCCGCGGGAGATCGCGGCGCCCGCCCTGCCGCTGGTGTTCGGGGCGGCGACCATCGCCATCTGCGCCATGATCCTCCCCGGCCTGAGCGGAGCGTTTCTGCTCCTGGTGATGGGGATGTACGAGCCCACGCTGCGGGCGCTACACGAGCGGGATCTCGCGTACGTGGCCGTCTTCGTGGCCGGTGCCGCGGTCGGTCTGGGAGTCTTTTCCCGTCTTCTCGCGCACCTGCTGGAGCACCGTCACGACTTCACGATGGCTGCCCTGGTCGGGTTGATGGTGGGCTCGCTCCGCGCACTCTGGCCGTACCTCGACGACGACCGCGCCATGCTCGCGCCGCCGGCCGATGGGTCGATCTGGAGTGTGCTCGGGCTCGCGCTGCTCGGCTTCGCGCTGGTCACCCTGCTGACCCGTTTCGGCGGAGCGACCGACCAGCCGGTGCACCCGGAGAGCAGCCCCGCCGCTTCCGCGGATTGACACCGGACTCGGCGCGGAGTAGCTTGCACGGCATCTGTACCCTTCCCGGTCCGAGGCATCCTCGCCCGGCGCCCGCTCTGCTCCCCCTCCTTCTCCTCCCTCCGACATCTCTATGACTCGCGAACCCGGCGCCTCCCTCGGCGGCGCGCTCCCCCCGCTCGGGCCTGCGGTATCCCGGTCCGCTCCGTCGCTCCTCGTGCCCCTGAACGCACTGCTTCCTCCCTTCGCCGCGGGTCCCGCACCCGCGGGGCACACGGCGCGTGCCCCGGAGTGGCGGGGACACGAAGAGCCGGCCGTGCCGGAGATCCCCGCCGCACCCGAAGCGGAGCCGGTGCCGGACGACACGCAAGCTACGGAGGACGACGTCGCCCCGGTCCCGAGCTGGATGACGTGGGATGAAGGCGAGGAGGCGGAGGAACTCGGCGTTCTTCTCGCTGCGCCGGACGAGCCGCTCCTGCTTGAGGCGCACGAACCGTCCGCGGCCCACCCGGAGGAGAGAGCCGATGGCGAGGACGCCGCCGCTGAACCGGCCGCTGAACCGCCTGTGTCGATCCGCACACCCATGTTCGGTGCGCCTCCCGCCGTTGATCCCTCGATGGGAGAGATCGCCGAGCGCCTGGAGCGCATCGCCGCCACCCTCCGTGCTACGGGGATCTCGGGGCTCGCGGGGGGTGGATCCACCGACCCGCTCGCCCTCCTGGTGACCGGCTTCGCCCTCGGCAAGCGACTTGAAGCCGCTGCCCTGGATGGCGGAGTGATGGACGAAGCAGTCCTTTTCACCGTTCTCCGGCGTGATAAAACCGAAGCCCTTTTCGTCGTTGAACCACTTCACGGTCCCGTTTGTACGCATACCGTACTCCTGTTGTGTGTACTGACTGCCAGAGGTGCGGTATCTCCGTACTCACCGACCGTCCGTATCTGCCGCAGGGGAAAAAGCGCTCCTGCATCTGCGCAGCCGAGAAAACAGAAAAGGGCCTGGACAGCTTCGTCCGAGTCCCTTCGGGCTGAACTTCTCTTGCCGGATCCAAGCTAACAGAATACCCGCGCTCCGTCAAGTCTGCGCACGCTGCGGCTCCCGTTCGACTCTCGGGCCCTGGTATTGGCACCGCCGGCCGAGTATTCTTGCCGGGCGCGCCCGAGCCCGTCGGCACCCCTCGCCTCTCCTTCGCCGTCCCCCACTATGAGTCAGATGCTTGCGGTAGTCCTCGGCGGCGGTGCGGGCACGCGGCTGTTTCCGCTGACGAGCGATCGCGCGAAGCCGGCCGTTCCGCTCGCCGGGAAGTACCGGCTCGTGGACGTGCCGATCTCCAACTGCATCAACTCCGGGCTGGACCGCATCTTCGTGGTCACGCAGTTCAACTCGGCCAGCCTCAACAATCACATCGCCCGCTCCTACGTATTCGACCGCTTCCGCGGCGGCTTCGTCACCATCCTGGCGGCCGAGCAGACCAACACGTCCGAGCTGTGGTACCAGGGGACGGCGGACGCCGTGCGCCGCTCCATGCCGCACATCCAGAGCTACCCGCACGAGCACGTCGTCATCCTTTCCGGAGACCAGCTCTACAGCATGGACTACTGCGAGATGCTCGCCCACCACGAGCGGCTCGGCGCGGACATCACGGTGGCGGCGACGCCGGTGCGAGCCGACGAGGCGCCCGGGTTCGGGATCCTGAAGACCGGCGAGGGGCACCGCATCACGGAGTTCTACGAGAAGCCCGCCCTGCACGAGCTGGAGGGGAAGGAGAGCGCGGTCTCCGGGGCGATGGAGGAGGCGGGCCGGACCTACCTCGCCTCCATGGGCATCTACATCTTCAACGCCGACGCGCTCCGCGGCGTCCTCGATAGCCATCCGGACTACCACGACTTCGGCAAGGAGATCATCCCGGGAGCCATCCATGAGCGGCACGTGGTTTCGTATCCCTTCGCCGGCTACTGGAACGACATCGGCACCGTCCGCTCCTTTTTCGACACCAACATCATGCTGGCGCAGCCGAAGCCGGACTTCAACCTGTACGACACCGCCCGCCCCCTGTATACGGCCGCGCGGATGCTCCCACCGGCGAAGGTCACCCGCTCGACCGTGGAGCGCTCCATCATCGGGGAGGGAAGCATCATCGTCGACAGCGAGATCTCCGATTCGGTCATCGGGATTCGCTCGTTCCTCGATCGGGGGACGCAGGTCCGGCGCACCGTGCTCCTCGGCGCGGACTACTACGGGTGGGCGGATTTGGAAGCCTGGGACCCGGTCCAGGGCCCGGCCAACCCCGGTATCGGCGAGGGGACGCGGATCGAGGGCGCGATCATCGACCGGAACGTCGCCATCGGCAGCGGGTGCGTGATCGTCAACGGGGGAGGAGTTCAGGAAGGGCAGGGGCCCGGCTTCTACATCCGCGACGGGATCGTCGTCGTGGTCAAGAACGCCGAGATCCCCGACGACACCGTCATCTGACGCCGCCCGGGCTTTCCTCCATGCGCATCAGCCTCTTCACCAACGAGTATCCTCCGCACGTCTACGGCGGGGCGGGCGTTCACGTCGAGTACCTCGCCCGCGAGCTTGCCCGCCGGGAGGGCGGCGCGCACCCCGTCGACGTGTTCTGCTTCGGGGACCACCAGGGGACCGACGGGAATCCGCGTGTCCACGGGATCCCGCCCGCGGCCGATGTCCCGGCGCGGGACCCCCGCCACGCCCGCCTGCTGGACGCGCTCGCCCGCAACCTCGCCATGGCGGGCGGGGTCCATTCACCCGACGTCGTCCACTGCCACACCTGGTACTCCCACCTCGCGGGGTGCCTCGCACGGGCGCTGACCGGGGCGCGGCTGGTGCTCACCACGCACTCTCTGGAGCCGCACCGGCCGTGGAAGAAGGAGCAGCTCGGGACGGCGTACCACGCGACGACCTGGATCGAGCGTACCGCGTACGGGAACGCCGATGGGGTCGCAGCCGTTTCGGAGGCGATGAAGGAGGACGTGCAGACGCTCTACGGCGTTCCCGCCGAGCGCGTCCGCGTGATCCACAACGGGATCGATCCGGACGAGTACCAACCCCGCGCCGCGCCGGAGACGCTGCGCCGCCTCGGCGTGGACCCCGACGTTCCGATCGTCCTCTTCGTGGGGCGAGTCACGCGGCAGAAGGGAATCCTCCACCTCGTCCGCGCCATCCCGCAGCTGGAGCCCGGCGTGCAGGTGGTTCTCTGCGCCGGCGCGCCGGACACGGAGGAGATCGCCACGGAGATGGCCGCGCTTGTCGAGGAGGTGCGGCGGGAGGCAGACGTGGAGATCGTCTGGATCGCGGAGATGCTGCCGAAGGCGGAGGTCATCGCCCTGTACTCGCACGCGGCGGTCTTCGTCTGCCCCTCGGTGTACGAGCCCTTCGGCATCATCAACCTGGAGGCGATGGCGTGCGAAACGCCGGTGGTCGCCTCCGCGGTCGGCGGGATCCCTGAGATTGTGGTGCCCGGCGAGACGGGGATTCTCGTGCCCTTCGAGCCGGAGGGCGGGGGCTCCGCGGAGCCGCGCGACCCGGCAGCGTTCTCAGGCGCGCTGGCCGCCGCGGTCAACGAGCTGATGCGGGAGCCGGAAAGGAGAGCAGCCATGGGCAGGGCCGCCCGGGCGCGCGTGCTCGCCCGGTTCAGCTGGGGCCGCATCGCGGAGCTGACACTCGGCTTCTACCGCGATCTGCTGGAGGGGCCGCCGCGCGCCGACTCGCGGTAGAAGGAGCCGGGGTGCGGAGTCCCGAAGAAACCTTTTGCGTCGTGATACCGTAGGTTGCTCAGGATGTCATTGCCGAGCGCGCCGGGCACCCCCTCTGGAGGTTGGACACCATGCACGAGGTGTTTCTCGCGGCGAGTTGGCTGGGCTGCATCGTCCTGGCGCTTTCGTTGGTCCTTTCGCTGGTGGGGATCGACGACCACTTCGGCGAGCTGTCGATGGACGACGGGCTCGACCTGCTGAACGTGCGCGTCATCTCCACCGCCGCAGGCGCCTTCGGGCTGTCGGGGCTGGGCCTCGCGCGCGCCGGGCTGGGCACCGCCGCAGCCACCCTGCTCGCCGTCCTGATCGGGGTGGGCGCCGGCCTCGGCGTCGCCGCGATCTTTCGCCTGATGAAGCGCGCGGAGAGCGACGGCACCGTCCGGATGGAGCTCGCGCTTGGCGAGTCCGGATCCGCCTACCTCCCCATCCCCGGCGACGGACAGAGCGGAGGCAAGGTCCTGCTCACGCTGGGGGGACGCACCGTGGAGTGCTACGCCGTCACCCGCGGCCGCCCCATCGCGCGGGGCGCAAAGGTCATCATCACCGAAGTGCTCGATTCCGGGACCGTCGAGGTCCAACCCTACCCCTCCCTCGAAGAACTCCTATGAGCTACGTCATGACACCCCTCGGCCTCATCCAGATGTACGACGGCTCCGCCTTCCCCGCCTGGATCTTCGGCGCGGCTTTCGTCCTGCTCGTCTTCCTGAGCCTGGTCATGCTCTTCGTGGCGCGCTACCAGCGCTGCGGGCCCAACGAGATCCTGGTGATCTCAGGGAGCGTCGGAAAGGGTCAGTCGGCGCGCTGCATCAACGGAGGCGGAGCGTTCGTGATCCCCGTCATCCAGCAGTACGACCGGCTCCCGCTGCAGCCGATGAAGATCCCCATCCAGCTCGTGGACGCCCTGTCGTTCGAGAACATCCGCGTCCGCGTGCCGAGCGTCGTGACGGTGGCCATCGGCACCAAGCCGGACGAGCAGATGAACGCCGCCACCCGCCTCCTCGGGCTGACCATGAAGGAGATCGAAACGCAGGCGGGGGAGATCATCTTCGGGCAGATGCGCCAGGTGATCGCCTCCATGCGCATCGAGGAGATCAACCGGGACCGCGACACCTTCCAGAAGAACATCCAGGAGGCGCTGGACCACGAGCTGAAGAAGATCGGACTCGTCATCCTGAACGTGAACGTCCAGGACCTGTCCGACGAGAGCGGCTACGTGGAGGCGATCGGCCGCAAGGCGACGGCCGAGGCCGTCCAGAAGGCGCGCGGCGACGTGGCCGACCAGGAGCGCTCCGGCGAGCTGCGCGTCGCCCAGGCCGAGCGCGACCGCACCATCGGTGTGCAGGAGGCGCAGCGGGAGCAGGCGGTGCGCGTCGCCGAACTGCAGAAGGAGCGCACCATCGGTGAGCAGACGGCGGCGCTGCAGCGGGACGCCGCGGTGAAGGAGGCGCAGCGGACCACCGCGATCCGTATCGCGGAGCTCGCCAAGGAGCAGCGGATCGGCGAGGAAACCGCCCAGCTCGAGGCGAACGCGCGGGTCAAGGAGGCGGAGCAGAACACCCGCGTGGCCGTCGCGAACGCGAACGCCCGCGCCATCGAGGGCGAGGCCACCGCCTCGGCCGCCGTGGCGGCGGCGAACGCCACCCTGCGGGTGAGCGAGGCGGAGGCGTATCAGCGCGCCGAAACGCGCAAGCGCGAAGCCGAGGCTTCCGTCGTCGAGGCGGAGAACAACGCCCAGGCGCGCGCCGCGCTGGCGCAGGCGAGCCGCGTCGAGGCCGAGGAGCGAGCCCGGCTGGAGGCGCCGGCGAAGGCGCAGAAGGCCCGGACGATCGTGGAGGCCGAGGCCGAGGCCGAACAGCAGAAGATCAGCGCGCGGGCGGAGGCCGAGGCGAACTACGCACGGCTGGAGGCCGAGGCGCGCGGCCAGTACGAGATCCTCGCCAAGAAGGGCGAGGGGCTGGAGCGGATCGTGCAGGCGGCGGGCGGCTCCAAGGAAGCGTTCCAGCTCCTGCTCCTGGAGCACATCGACGGGCTCGCGAAGACCGCCGCCGAGGCGATCAGCAACATCAAGATCGACAAGGTGGTGGTGTGGGACGGCGGCAACGGCAACAGCACCGCCAACTTCATCCAGGGAATGGCGCAGAGCCTGCCGCCGATGATGAGCGTCCTGCGGGAGGTGGGCGGGGTGGAGCTGCCCTCCTTCCTGGGTACGCTGGCGAAGGAAGCGGGTTCCAGAGAGGGCGTGGTCGAGGCCGCCAACGGCCGCCCGAGCGGAGCGGGGAGCGAGGTTTCGCCCATCCATGCGTCCGAAACCTCCGTCTCGGCGGACGGCGGAGATGCACGGGCTCCCGCGACGGCGAAACCGCACTCCGATAGGTTGTGATGCGATGCGCCGGTGTGCTCCGCGGAGCACACCGGCGCATCTTGAGCCTGGGTTCAGGGGCCTGTATATTCCGAAGCTGTTGAGGATCGCGGCGCCGGCCTGTCCCCCGTGGACGGGCCGGCGCACGAATACACGCCCTGGCCGAGCCGCGCTCCTTGCCCAAACGCACCGACCTCCACAGCATCCTCCTCCTCGGCTCCGGCCCCATCGTGATCGGGCAGGCGGCGGAGTTCGACTATTCCGGCACCCAGGCGCTCCGCGCGCTACGCGAGGAGGGGTACCGCACGATCCTGGTCAACTCCAATCCGGCCACGATCATGACGGACCCGGATCTGGCC
>JALZKG010000035.1 GCA_030859365.1 Gemmatimonadota bacterium | reverse complement strand
AGGGAAGGCCGAGCGCCTCCAGCTGCTCCCACGGGGTCCGGGAGGTGACCACGCGGGTGCGCGGGGTGGGGATCCCCTCGCGGGCCAGCAGTTCCTCCAGGAACACCTTGTTGCTGCAGCGGATGATGGACTGCGAATCGTCCACCGCCGGCATCTTCAGCGCTTCTGCCCGGAGCACGAAGGGGAAGGCCGGCTCGCTGACCCCGGTGAGGGCGCGGACGAAGAGGGCGTCGTACTCTCCCAGCTTCGCCAGGTCGCCCAGCCCGATGCGATGGACGTGGACGTTCATCCGCGCCGCCACCCGCTCCAGCTTGTCGATGGTTTCGGGGCTGGAGGGGCTCCACACGTCCGCCTCGTCGAAGAGCACCGCGATGGAGGCCCGCTTCCCCTCGCGGGGAACCAGGGCACCGCGGCGGGCCACCCACCGCTCGTTGCACAGCACCTCGCGGAGGCGGGCGCGCTCCTCGTCGTCGATCTGCGAAAGAGGGACGGCCGCGACGCCGGACACCTTCCACTGCTCGCCCGCGAGCACCCACCCGATGCGAAGCAGCGGCACCGGCCACTCGCGGTAGATGGCGAGCGCCGCCGTGCGGAAGCGGGGGTCGGGAACGGCGCCGAAGACGGCGAGCGTCGATGCCGTCTCGTCCCCCTCCTCCGCGTCACCGTCCTCGGTCGGGACACCCACCTCCTGCAGCGAGCGGAAGAGGGCGTACTCGTCCCCCAGCCCTTCCATGGTTTCCACGCTCGGCACCACCTGCTGCCCGCGGGCATCCGCGAGAAGCGATACGTAGAAGCCCCGGGAGCGGTAGCGATACGAGCGGCACAGGTTGACCACCACCGTGCGCGCGTCGGCGAACTGCTCGCCCCCCTCCAGGTAGCGGTCGGCCACGACCACCATCTCGTCGGGCACCCCGGCGGCGTCCCGACGGCGGGACACCACCACCACCACACGGCGGCTCACGGGATGCCCGCCCCCTCGCCGTCCGGCCAGATCTCCAGCAGCACTGCGTCGTAGGTGAGGTCTCCCAGCAGGATCGCGTTGATCAGGCGCTCCGCGCCGACCACCTGCCGGTCGTCTTCCGGGAGGGGGACGTGCTGCGAGGGGTCACGGAGCACGAAGCGGCGCCCCCAGTGCTCGTAGCCGCACACCACGATGAAGTGCCCCGTGGGCGAGCCGCGCACGTGGTCATCCACCAGGTCGTGCGTGTCCGGATCGTGGCGCTCGCGCGGCATCCGGTACAGGTAGGTGGCCGAAAGGCCGGCGAGCACGGGGTGGTCGCGGTCCAGGATCCGCTTGAGCAGGGCGGGGGTCAGCTCGTCGAAGCACACCTCCCCGCCGGCGCGGAGAAACTCCAGGTACGCCCGCGCTGCGCGTAGCGCCTTGGCGGTGGGGAGGTAGGGGAAGCGGGCGTGGATCTTTTCCGCCAGCGCCTCCATGGGGAGCGCGAACCAGGTGGGATCGAAGATGCGCAGGTCGTAGGCGTAGATGCGGGCATGGAAGCCCCGCGCCAGCGCGGTGATGCCGAGGAAAACGGCGAGGGTGCCTCCGTCCTCGTCCCGCTGGATCTCGGCCGCGATCTCCCGGACACCGGCCTCCATCCCGTAGAAGTCGTAGACTTTGCGCAGGCAGGTGGGGCCGCAGGTCACGTCGTCCGGCTGCAGAAAGCGGGGCACCGCCAGCTCGTGCGCGATGCGCCCCCACTCCTCCGTGCGGTCGTCGGGGAGCGCTGCTTCCCTACGTCCGGGCTCCTTCATGCTTCCGGCTCCATTGCGCCTGGATTGGGGTAGGGCGTCTCGCGGCATGGAGCGGACGGAAAGCAGATGGGAATGCCGCCGGGGCGCAGGCAATCCGCAGGTGCAACCACCATGCCCCCTGCGCACTCCGTCCGTGCCGGCTATCTTGTACACCGGCCATCCGTTTCCCCCGCACCACACACGTACATGAGCGACCATCCCCCTGTCGGACGGACGGCGCGGCTCGCCGCCGGCCTCGCCCTGGCGGCGACCGCCGGTTGTGCCTCCCTCCCCGAACCTTCCGTGGCCGCACCCGCCTCCGCGCCCGCCGCTTCGAGCGTCGCCGCGGCCCCGCCGCTCGCGTATCCCGACACCCGCCGCGTCGACCAGACCGACGTGTACCACGGCAACACGGTGGCCGACCCGTACCGGTGGCTGGAGGATACCGACAGCCCGGAGACCGAGGCATGGGTGGAGGCGCAGAACCGGGTCACCTTCGGCTTTCTGGAGGGGATTCCGGAGCGGGAGCGGATCCGCGAGCGGCTGACGCAGCTGTGGAACTACCCCAAGTACGGCGTCCCCTTCAAGGAGGGCGGCCGCTACTTCCTGTTCCGCAACACCGGGCTGCAGAACCAGTCGGTGCTCCGGGTCCACGAAACACTCGCCGACTCCGGCCGGGTGCTGCTCGACCCCAATACCCTGTCGGCGGACGGCACGGTTGCCCTCTCCACCACCCGCGTTTCGGAAGACGGGCTGCTGCTCGCCTACGGCGTCTCCTCCGGCGGGTCGGACTGGCAGGAGTTCCGGGTGCGCGACGTGGAGACGGGCCGCGACCTGGCCGATACGCTGAAGTGGGTCAAGTTTTCCGGCGCCGCGTGGACCCACGACAACCGGGGCTTCTTCTATTCCCGCTTCGCGGAGCCCACCGGCAACGCGCTCACCCGGGCGAACAAGGGGCACAAGCTCTTCTATCACCGCATCGGCACGCCCCAGTCTGCGGACGTGCTGATCTGGGAGCGCCCGGACCAGCCGGAGTGGTACGTGTTCGGCGGGGTATCGGAGGATGGGCGCTACCTGCTGGTCAACGTTTCGGAGGGGACGGACCCCCGCAACCGGCTGTACTACGTGGACCTCGGCGATCCACGCAGCCCCCGGGTGAACGGACCGCTCGTCCGCCTGCTGGATGAAGCGGACGCCCAGTACAGCTTTGTCGGCAATGACGGTCCCGTCTTCTACCTGCAGACGGATCTGGACGCGCCGCGCGGACGGGTGATCGCGGTGGACACCCGCCGCCCGGCGCGAAGCGGGTGGCGGACGCTGATCCCGGAGGGCAAGGACGCGCTGCAGGGGGTGGGAATGGTGAACGATCGGTTCGTCGCCTCGTATCTGCAGGACGCCGCCTCCCGGGTCCGCATCTTCAGCCTTCGGGGCGAGCCGGTCCGCGAGGTCCCGCTCCCCACCCTGGGCTCGGTGGGCGGCTTCAGCGGAGACCGCGACGACAGCGAGGCGTTCTACGCCTTCACCTCGTTTTTGTACCCGACCACCGTCTTCCGCTACGACTTCCGCACCGGCGAGTCCTCGGTGTTCCGGCAGCCGGAGATCCCCGGCTTCGACGCGTCGCGGTTCGAGACGCGGCAGGTATTCTACGATTCCGGGGATGGAACGCGGATCCCGATGTTCGTGACGCACCGGAAGGGGATGTCTCTCGACGGCGACAACCCGACGCTGCTGTACGCCTACGGCGGCTTCAACGTGAACATCACCCCATCGTTCTCGGTGTCCAACCTGGCGTGGCTGGAGATGGGCGGGGTGTACGCGGTCGCCAACCTGCGGGGCGGGGCGGAGTACGGTGAGGAGTGGCACCAGGCGGGGATGCTGACGAAGAAGCAGAACGTCTTCGACGACTTCATCGCCGCGGCGGAGTACCTGGTCCGGGAGCGGTATACCCGCCCGGAGAAGCTGGCGGTCGCCGGCGGCTCCAACGGGGGGCTGCTGGTGGGCGCGGTGGTGAACCAGCGTCCGGAGCTGTTCGGCGCCGCGCTTCCGGCGGTCGGGGTGATGGACATGCTCCGCTACCACACCTTCACCGTGGGGTGGGGGTGGGTGCCGGAGTACGGCTCCTCGGAGGATCCGGAGATGTTCCCGACGCTGCTCGCCTACTCCCCGCTGCACAACCTGAAGGCGGGGATCTGCTACCCGGCGACGCTGGTCACCACCGCCGACCACGACGACCGCGTGGTCCCTGGGCACTCGTTCAAGTACGCCGCCCAGCTGCAGGCGAGCCAGGGGTGCGCCAACCCCGCGCTGATCCGGGTGGAGACCCGCGCCGGCCACGGCGCCGGCAAGCCGACCTCCAAGCAGATCGAGGAGGCGGCGGACCGCTGGGCCTTTCTGGTGCGGACGTTGGGAGTCGAGGCGGACTGACCGACCCACGAAAGCAAAACGGGCTCGGAACCAGAGTGGCCTCCGAGCCCGTTCTCTGCATCTGCCTTCCCCCTAACGGAAGCGCTCAAGCTCCAGCCGCTGCTGGGACACGAGCCTTCCCTCCACCCGCACGTGGTCACCCCTCCGCAGTGCACGGAGGCGATCGACCTCGCGCCGGCCGGCGTTGTAGGGGAGCGACACGAGGATGGGCTGCCCGTATGTCTGCTGAATCTCGAAGGTGCCGCGCTGCACGTCCACGGACCCCACCCGTCCCTCCACCAACTGCACTCCCGTGCTCGGGGTGCCGCCGGCGCCGGTCCGCTCCTGCACGCTCTGCCGGACCTCGATCAGGGTGGCCACCGGATCGCCACGCCCATCCGCCTCCACCCGGAGAGCAACCACGTCGCCGGGCTCCAAGGCAGTGACGGGGTACTCGCGCCCCTGGTACACCACGCGAGTGCGGTTGTCGAAGCGCACGGTCCCGGTGCGCCCGTCCTGCCCGCGAAGCTCGATGCGCTGGGCTCGGGTGTCCACGTAGCGGATCTCCCCCACCGCTTCGCTGGCCTGTCGCTGACCACCGCCCGGGCCGAGCACCGTCCCCAGAACCTCGCCAAGACCGCCTCCGGCGCACCCGGTTCCGGCGAGCAGCGCCACGGCGAGCAGCGCCGTTCTCCACCTTGAAAACGCTTGCATCATGTGCCGTTCCCTTTCTCCTCGTGAGGTTGGTATCGCCGTAAACGGCGTCCATGGAGGGAAAAGGCAAGGGGGATGCCATCGGCAGACC
>JALZKG010000416.1 GCA_030859365.1 Gemmatimonadota bacterium | reverse complement strand
GCCAGAAGTTGTCCCGGTCGCCGAGGCCGAAGATGCGCTCTGGCCGCACCCCGGCGATCTCCCGCCAGAGCGCGGCCGCCTCATCATCGGTGTGGTGCACTGTCACCCAGAGCCGCTCGGCCGGAATCCCCAACTCCCCGGTCAGAAACTCCCAGGCGAAGCCGATTGCGTCGCGCTTGAAGTAGTCCCCGAAGGAAAAGTTGCCCAGCATCTCGAAGAAGGTGTGGTGCCGCGCGGTGACCCCCACCTGCTCCAGGTCGTTGTGCTTGCCCCCGGCGCGGACGCACTTCTGCGACGTGGCCGCGCGGCGGAAGCCGGGGTTCTCCTCGCCCAGGAACACCTTCTTGAACTGCACCATCCCCGCGTTGGTGAAGAGCAGCGTCGGGTCGTCGCCGGGAACCAGCGGGGAGGAAGGGCGCACCTGGTGCCCCTGCCGTTCAAAGAATTCGAGAAAACGGGAGCGGATCTGGTCGGCGCGCATGACGGGGTGCGGCGGGTGAGTGGCGCGGGCGAGTTCCCAATGTAACGCGCGGCGCCGCCCGCGCTCAAGCAGGGCGGCGCCGTGCGCACGATTCGAGGCCCCTCAGAAGGTGAAAACCGCGTCGTACTCCCCGGCCACCGGCCGGTTCGCGGGATCGCGCGCGGGGCGGAATCGCCAGTCCATCGCCACCCGCCGGAGGGAGCGGTCGTAGCCCCGGTCCCCACTGTCCAGTTCCACGCCGCGCACCATCCCCTCCGCGTCGATGGTGAGGCGCACCGTCAGCGAGCGGCCGCGAAGGCCACGTGGCGGCTGCGGGGGAAGCAGAACCACCTCCGGCACGGGCGGCGCGATGCGTCCGGTCCCCTCCCCCGCGCCCACGCCGCTTCCGGTGCCGCTTCCCGCCCCGCCTCCCGTGCCGGAGCCGGAGCCCGGCCCCACACCGGTTCCGGTACCCGAGCCGATCCCGCCGCCGCTCCCGGTTCCCGGGGGGGCGCCCGCACCCGCTACGTCCCCCAACACCCGTGAAGGGGCGGCATCGGATGGACCGGCGACCGGGGTTTCCGCGGGCAGGAAGGGGACGGTGTCGGCCGCGACGGGGGGCATCTCCGGAAAGAGCAACTCGGACGGGTCGGGCTCGACGGCGGGCGCCGGTGGAGGCGGCGGGGCAGGTACCTCGAAGTAGGTCACCTGCTCCTCCCCCGAGCTCCCCCCACCCCCGCCTCCCGCCTCGTCCGCGGCGTCCCCCGTTCCGGCGCCCAGGTCGGTGAAGAGCGGCCCGCCTCCCGCCGCCGAGCCCGCCCACAGGGCGAGGGCGAGCAACACCGCGTGCGCAAGCAGCGACACTCCCGTTCCGCGGAGCGCGGAGGGGGAGCGGACAGCGACCGGCGCGGGGCGAAGGTGCTCGAACACGTCCGGGTGTCAGGCGTTCGGGTCAGCCGCCCTGTCCCCGCCGGCCGCAACCTCCCCGCCGCGGATCCCCATCACCTCCTTGACGCGCCGCTCGATTTCCACCGCGATGTCCTGGTTCTCCTGCAGAAACGCCTTGGCGTTCTCCCGCCCCTGGCCCAGCCGCACGTCGCCGTACGAGAACCAGGCGCCGGATTTCTGGATCACCTCGGCCTCCACTCCCATGTCCACGACGATTCCGAAGTGGTCGATCCCCACGTTGAACATGATGTCGAATTCCGCCTGCTTGAACGGCGGCGCCACCTTGTTCTTGACCACCTTCACGCGAGTGCGGTTGCCGACCAGTACTTCGCGGTCCTTGATGGAGGAGATGCGGCGGATGTCCATCCGCAGCGACGCGTAGAACTTGAGCGCCCGCCCGCCCGTGGTGGTCTCCGGGTTGCCGAACATCACCCCGATCTTCTCGCGGATCTGATTGGTGAAGATCACGCAGGTCGCCGAGCGGTTGATGGCGCCGGTCAGCTTGCGGAGCGCCTGGCTCATGAGCCGCGCCTGCAGGCCGACGTGGCTGTCGCCCATCTCCCCCTCGATCTCCGCGCGGGGGACCAGCGCCGCCACGGAGTCGATCACCACCACGTCGAGGGCGCCGGAGCGGACCAGCACCTCGGTGATCTCCAGCGCCTGCTCGCCGGTGTCGGGCTGCGACACGAGCAGGTTGTCCACGTCCACGCCCAACCTGCGGCCGTATTCGATGTCGAGCGCGTGCTCGGCGTCGATGAAGGCGGCCGCTCCGCCGGTGCGCTGCGCGTTCGCGATCACGTGCAGGCAGAGCGTCGTCTTCCCTGACGACTCAGGTCCGTAGATCTCGGTGATGCGGCCGCGGGGAATCCCGCCGATGCCGATCGCCGCGTCCAGGTTGATGGCACCCGTGGGGATCGCCGGCACCTGCACCTTCGGGCCGTTGATCCCCAGACGCATGATGGCGCCCTTGCCGTAGGACTTCTCGATCTGCCCGATGGCGATGTTCAGCGCCTTGTCCTTGTCGTCCGCGATCTCAACGCGTGCCATTCGATTCCTCGTCTCTTTGCTATGATGGGAGGCTCCCTTGTCGGGAATGGATTGTACACCGCTGTGGAGAGAGCGGTTCCCGAATAGAAGGCGAAAGTCACTCCATCGCAAGCCCCCCGGTGATCGCGTCCGTGAGCGCCGCGCCGGCGCGGCGGATTCCCTCGTCGTTCACGTCCAGATGCGTCACCGCGCGGAGGCGCCGCGGCCCGAAGCGGGTCATCCGCACCCCCTGTTGTTCGAGCGCCGCGAGCAGCCGCTCCGCGTCCAGCCGCGCGTCCGCCAGGTCGATCATCACGATGTTGGTGTCCGGAGCGGGCACCGTCAACCCCGGGAACGCGGCGGCGGCGCGGGCGAGCTCCGTCGCGCGCCGGTGGTCCTCCCCGATGCGGCCGAGGTTGTGGCGCAGCCCCCACAGCGCCCCGGCGGCGAGCAGGCCGGCCTGACGCATCCCTCCCCCCATCCGCCGGCGGATCCGCCATGCGCGCTCCATGGTCTCCGCGGAGCCGGCGAGTAGCGAGCCGATAGGCGCGCCGAGCGCCTTGGAAAGCGACATCATCACCGTGTCGGCCGGGGCGGCGAGATCCGCGAGCGAGGCGCCGAGGGCGGCCGCGGCGTTGGGGAGCCGCGCCCCGTCCAGGTGCACGGGGACGCCACGGGAGCGGGCCACCTCCGCCACCGCGTGCATCTGGGCGAGGGGGAGGACGCGTCCGCCGGCGCCGTTGTGGGTGTTCTCCAGGCACAGGAGCGCCGTCCGCGGCAGAAACGGGGAAGCGGGGCGGATCGCCGCCTCCACCCGCTCCGGAGTGAGCAGGCCGTCGGGGGTGGGGACAGCACGCAGCTGCACGCCACCCCACGCCGCGGCCGCCGCGTCCTCCCACTCCAGGATGTGCCCCGCGGCCTCGATCACCACCTCGCTCCCCGGCGGCGCCTGGGCGATGATGGCGGTCTGGTTCGCCATGATTCCGCTGGGAAAGAAGAGCGCCCGCTCCTTGCCGAGCAGCTCGGCGCCGACGCGCTCCAGCTCCGCCACCGTGGGATCATCGCCCAGCACCGCGTCGCCGACCTCGGCCTCCGCGATGGCGCGGCGCATCTCCGGTGACGGGCGGGTGACGGTGTCGGAGCGGAGGTCCGCCATCGGAAGCAAGTTCATCGAGGATGTTCAGACGAGCCCAGCTGTGGGTGCGAAACCCCGCAAACCGTAAATGACCCAGCCGTTACATCACGGCTCCGCGATGCCAAGATCCCGACAGATCTTGCGCACAAGCAGATCGTCAACCTCACTATGTCGTGGCACGGCACTCCGACGCCCGTTCCCAGGATTGCCCCACCACGAGTGCTTTGCGCCTTCGCGAACCAGCTCGCAGCCATGGGAACGCAGAGGTGAGTGCAACCCGCGCCGCTTCACGCAGCCACGTTGACTCGGACCTCCTCGTACGGCTCCCCTTGGGCTGCGGCAATCGCCTCTGCCCGGTTCATCTCCAGGGCTTCTTCGAGCGCCGAACGGAGGTTGTCCAGGAGTTCTTCTCGATACGCGCCTTGTGAATCAACGCCCGGGATTTCCTCGACCCAGCCGATCCACCACGAGCCGCGCTGCTGGACGGCGGCAGTGTAGCCTTGCATTGAGCTTCCATTTTGGGTGATGTTTTCGGCAGAAATTTTAACGAAAAAACTGCACCACCGAAAGATCGACGCTCCGAAGGACTATCCGGAGGAGACAGCCTGCCTGAGCAGGAACTCAGCCTCGCCGGAACGCCTCCTCGTGCTCGACCGGGCGAACATACCCGAGTGGCTCCAGGAGGCTACGATGGTCGAACCACCAGACCCACTCGAGATTGGCGAACTCGACGTCTTCAATCCCCCGCCTACAATCCCGGAGCGGTTCGGTCCCCCCTCGCCTCAAATCCGCGGCACCGGAGCACCGGCAACGGCGGGTACTTGGGGAAATTTGGATCCACCACCGACAGCTCGCAGAGCAGGAACACCGAGCCGCGGCGGCTCTCCACCCGCCGCACGTGCGTGCAGCGCTCGCACAGCCCGGCGAAGACCGGCGCCGAACTCACGGCCGCACTCCCCGCGGGCTACTCCGCTCCGCATCAGCCATACGGCGTCCGCGCCAGCCCGCGCTCCCGCCGCTCCTGAATGAGCCGCGCCATCTCGTCGAGGAGCGCCTGCCGCTGCTCCGGGGGTGCCACGCTCATCTCCCCGTCCAGCTCCCGCAGGCGCTGCTCGTACGGGCGGCTCTGCATCGCCCGCACGCTGGCGTGGAACGCATCCCCCGGCGCGATCTGCACGATCTGGAGCCGCGCCCGCAGATCCTCCAGCGTCGGCTGGAGATCGGCGGGGAGGGCCTGCAACCACTCTCCATCCCGGTCCCGCTGCCCCTCCACGGCCAGGAGCGCTTCGAAGATGCGGCGGTACACGGGCTCACGAAAGTCGGCGGGTCCGATCTCCTGCATGGCGCGCTCGAGCCACGACTCATCCTGGAGGAGGAGGAGGAGCAGGTCTCGCTCCGGACCCATCGTGGCGGGAACCGTCCCGCCGCGAAAGTCGTGCGCGCGGCGACCCTCCCCACGCTGCCGCCGCTCGGGCGCCGTCGCGGGCCGCGTATCCCGCGCCGGCGCTTGCGCCACCTCCCGCTCCAGCGCCGCTTGCGGCACCCCGGTCCGCTCCGAGATCCGCCGCAGGTACACGCCGCGCAGCAGCTCGTCGGAGGAGGCGCGCACGGTGGGGAGGAGCTTGTCGACGGCGCGGCGCGTGCCGCTGATGGAGCCGAAGAAGTCCCCGCGCTCCAGGAACTGGATCTTGCGCTCCAGCACGTCCACCGCGTCCGCGAGGTACGGCTGCAATGCCGCCGCGCCGCCGTGCCGCACGACGGAGTCCGGGTCCTCCCCCTCCGGAAGCGTCGCCACCCCGACCTCGACTCCGGCGCGGAGCAGCTCGTCCCCGGTACGGAAGGTGGCCTTCAGCCCGGCCCGGTCGCTGTCGTACAGGAGGACGGCGTGGCCGGTGTAGCGGGCGAGCAGCTCCGCCTGCTCCGGGGTCACGGTGGTGCCGAGCGGCGCCACCACGTTGCGTACCCCATGCGCGGCGAGCGACACGTAATCCATGTACCCTTCCACCACCAGCGCCGCCTCGGCCTTGCGGATCGCGTTGCGGCTCCAGCCCAGGCCGTACAGCGTGCGCCCCTTGTGGTAGACGGGGGATTCCGGGGAGTTCAGGTACTTCGGGGTGTGCTCCTCCGCCTCGCCGACGATCCGCCCGCCGAAGGCGATGGGACGCCCGCCGAGGTCCTCGATGGGGAAGATCAGCCGCCCGCGGAAGGCGTCGTACAGATGGGCATCCCCTGAGGACTTCTTGACCAGCCCCACCTCCAGCAGCCGCTCGTCGGAGATGCCGTGCGTACGTGCGGCGTCGCGGAGCGCCGCCCACGCCTCCGGCGCCCAGCCCAGGCCGAAACGCTCCGCCGCCTCTCGCGCCACCCCGCGCCGCTCCAGGTAGGCGCGCGCCGCCTCGCCGCCGGCCTCATCCCACAGCTGCCGGCGGAACCAGTCGGCGGCCCACCCGACCGCGTCGAGCAGCGGCTGGTGCGGGTGGACCGCGCGCTGCTCCTCGCGTGGGTCCGGTATCTCCACGCCCACCCGCTCCGCCACGAAGCGGACCGCATCCAGAAAGCTCATTCCCAGATGCTTCATGGGAAAGGCGAAGAGGTCACCGCCCTCGCCGCACACGAAGCACTTGAAGAGGTTCCTGGCGGGATCCACGGAGAAGTTCGGCCCCTCGCCCCCATGCAGCGGGCAGGGGCCGCGAAAGGTGCGGCCGGAGCGGCGCAGCGGGGTGTGCTCGGAGACCAGCTCCACCAGGTCGCCGCGCGCCCGCACCTCCTCGATGGTCGAGTCCGGGATCGCCATCAGGCGAACTCCACCACGGTGACGCCGGTTCCCCCCTCGAAGCGCTCTCCGGGGCGGAAGGCGGCGATGCGCCCGTCGGCGCGGAGCAGCTCCTCCACCCGGCTGCGGAGCACGCCCAGTCCTTTGCCGTGGATCACCCGGAAGGTGGGGAGGCCGGACAGGAGCGCCGCGTCCAGCGCCGGACCGAGGCGCCCCTCCATCTCGTCGGGGCGCAGCCCGCGCAGGTCCACCTCCGGGTGCGCCTCCGCGACGGCCGCGAGGTAGCCGCCAGAGGGGCGCGGACGGTCGCGAACTGGCTGCTGGTCTCCCGCCGGGAGCGGCTGCAGGTCCGCATGGGGGAGGGTCATCCGCACGCCACCGGTATCCACCGTGGCGCGGTCGCGCCCCAGCTCCGAGACGGTGCCGGTGCGGCCGAGCGACGCGATGCGGACGCGGACGCCTACCGCCAGCGGCAGCTCCGCGGGCGTGCTCCCCTGCCG
>JALZKG010000024.1 GCA_030859365.1 Gemmatimonadota bacterium | reverse complement strand
GCCCGGAGACCAGCACCCGGTCGCCGGGGCGGAGCGAGGCGGGCGACAAGTTGGCGCGCGGGTCGAGCCGCCCCAGGCCCGTGGTGCAGATGTACATCGAGTCCGCATGACCGCGCTCGACGACCTTGGTGTCGCCGGCGACGACCTCCACCCCCGCCGCGCGAGCCGCACAGGCGATCGCCTCGACCTCCGCGCGCAGGTCGTCCGCCGCGAGCCCTTCCTCCAGCACCAGCGACAGCGTGAGCGCGAGAGGCCGGGCGCCGGCGACCGCCAGGTCGTTCACCGTGCCGTTGACGGCCAGCTCGCCGATGGAGCCTCCCGGGAAGCGAATCGGCCTGACGACGAAGCTGTCGGTGGTCAGCGCGAGACCCAGCCCGTCGATTACGACGGTGCCCGCGTCGTTGAGCGCACCGAGCGCGGCCGAGCCGAACGCCGGCACAAACAATCCCTCGATCAGGGTCTGCGTCGCCTTGCCGCCGGCGCCGTGCGCCATGGTGATCCGCTCGTCGCGGAAGCGGGCCGGCATGGCGCGCACCCGTTCGATCTTGGCGAGCGCCTCCCGCTCCCGCTCGTCGGGCGCGGCCCGCCGGGCCTGCTCCGCCTGCTCCACCGGGGTCATACCAGCTCCCGCTCGCGGGCGAAGCGCCCGAAGTTGTAGTAGGCGGCGCAGGCGCCCTCGCTGGAGACCATGCAGGTACCGATCGGCCGCTCCGGGGTGCAGGCGGTGCCGAACACCTTGCACTCCCACGGCTTGATCACCCCTTTGAGCACCTCCCCGCACTGGCACGCCTTGGGGTCGGCGACGCGCACGCCGGGGATCTGGTAGCGCAGCTCCGCGTCGAAGTCGCGATAGCGGTCCGACAGCCGGAGTCCGCTTTGGGAGATGAAACCCAGCCCCCGCCACTCGAAATGCGGGCGCAGCTCGAATACCTCCCCGAGCACCCGCAGCGCCTGCGGGTTTCCCTCATAGGGAACCACCCGCTTGTACTGGTTCTCCACCTCGCAGCGCCCTTCGGCGAGCTGCCGGAGCACCATGTAGGCGCCCTGCAGCACGTCCAGCGGCTCGAAGCCGGAGACCACGATGGGCTTGCCGTACTCGCGCGGGATGAACTCGAAGGGACGGGCCCCCACCACCGTGGAAACGTGGCCGGGGCCGATGAAGCCGTCCAGCCGCAGATCTGGGGATTCCAGCAGCGCGCGGAGCGGCGGGACGATGGTGACGTGGTTGCAGAAGCAGGAGAAGTTCCGCACTCCCTCCGCCTTGGCGCGCATCAGCGTCAGCGCGGTGGAGGGGGCGGTGGTCTCGAAGCCGATGGCGAAGAAGACCACCTCGCGGTCCGGATGTTCCCGGGCGATGCGGAGCGCGTCCAGCGGGGAGTAGACCATGCGGATGTCCGCCCCCTCGGCCTTGGCCTCCAGCAGCGAGCCGCCACCGCCGGGCACTCGCATCATGTCCCCGAAACAGGTGAAGATGACCCCCGGCGTCTTGGCCACCGCGATCGCATCGTCCACCCTCCCCATCGGGATCACGCACACCGGACAGCCGGGGCCGTGCACCAGCTCCACGTTCGACGGGAGCAGGTCGTCCACCCCGTAGCGGTAGATGGTGTGCGTATGACCGCCGCACACCTCCATCAGCTTGTAGTGGCGCCCCGGATCCACCGTGGCGACGATCTGGGCGGAGAGCGCCTGCCCCAGTTCGGCGTCCCGGAACTCGTCGACGAACCTCATGCGTCGTTCTCCAGGCGGATCAGCGCGGTCCCCGCGTGAACGAGAAGGGCATCGCCGGGCGCGATTTCGCCGACGATGCCCGTCATCACCTCCTGTCGCCGTCCCTCCGCGTCCTCGCAGAGCGCCAGCCCATCGTCGCCCGCTTCGATCACCCGCATGGGGATCCCCTCGTCGGAGCAGGTGATGCAGCCGTGGGTCCGGTCGCAGGAGGGGGTGATCATTCGATCCGGCTCCCGTGGAGGTCCGCCAGCTCTTCCTCCCACTCCGCTCCCATCCGTTCGAGCAGCGCGAGGGTGGCGTGGGCCTCCTCCTCGTCCACCTTGGAAAGGGCGAAGCCGACATGGATCAGCACCCAGTCGCCGGGGTGGGCGCCGCCATCCACGCCGTCCAGCAGGGCGATGTTCACGGTGCGGTTGACGCCCGCGACGCTCACCTTTGCGAGGCGGTTCGTTTCGTCGACGAGTTCGACGATTTGGCCGGGGACGGCAAGGCACATCGGACCTCCCGATCGTTGGAGCGAAAGGGACAGGGCTTCTCAACTTCCGGGGTCGCGCG
>JALZKG010000013.1 GCA_030859365.1 Gemmatimonadota bacterium | reverse complement strand
AAAATCCCCTCGAAGTCCGAGCGTTGCATGGGGAGCAGCTTGGCGACCGCGATCGCCCGTTTCGCCCCGTCCTCAGCCAGGATCATCTCGCGCACCGCGTCGATGCGGTCGCCCTCGAAGAACATGTGCTCGGTCCGGCACAGGCCGATCCCCTCCGCGCCGAAGCGTCGCGCGGCAGCGGCGTCGTGCGGGGTGTCGGCGTTGGTGCGGACGCGGAGGCGCCGCACCGCGTCCGCCCACTCCATCAGCCGCCCGAACGCCGCGGAAAGCTCCGGCTGCACCGTGGGAACCCGGCCGAGGATCACCCGTCCGGTCGCGCCGTCCAGCGTGATCCAGTCGCCCGCGCGGACGGTGTGCTCTCCCACGGAGAAGCGCCCACCGGCCTCGTCCACCTCGAGATCTCCGGCTCCGGCCACGCACGGCTTCCCCATTCCCCGGGCGACCACCGCCGCGTG
Organism: Gemmatimonadota bacterium; assembly: GCA_030859365.1. Classification (GTDB taxonomy): domain Bacteria; phylum Gemmatimonadota; class Gemmatimonadetes; order Longimicrobiales; family Longimicrobiaceae; genus JALZKG01. The sequence goes on along the minus strand of JALZKG010000013.1, from coordinate 13,644 downwards.
CGAGGTCAATCCCCCCCGGGTGGTCAGGATCGCCTGCGCGGCCACCATCCCGTGGAAGTCCTCGGGGGAGGTTTCCTTTCGCACCAGGATCACGTCCTCGCCTGCGTCGCCTCGCTCCTGGGCCTCGTCGGGGTCGAAGACCACGCGTCCGGTGGCGGCTCCCGGCGAGGCGGGGAGCCCGACCGCGAGCACCTCGACCTCCGCCGCGGGGTCGATGGTGGGGTGGAGCAGCTGGTCCAGCTGTTCGGGCGCGACGCGGAGCACCGCCTCGTCGGGGGTGATCAACCCCTCGTCCACCATCTCCACCGCGACGCGGACCGCGGCGGCGGCGGTGCGCTTGCCGGTGCGGGTCTGCAGCAGGAAGAGCTTGCCTCGCTCGACGGTGAACTCCAGGTCCTGCACGTCGCGGAAGTGAGCCTCCAGCCGCCGCTGTGTCTCCAGAAGAGCGTGGTACGCGTCCGGGAGCCGTTCGCGCATCTCGCCGATCGGGAGCGGATCCCGGATCCCGGCGACCACGTCCTCCCCCTGCGCGTTCATCAGGAACTCGCCGAAGAACTCCTTGGCCCCCGTGGAAGGGTTGCGGGTAAAGGCGACGCCGGTCCCCGACGTTTCACCCATGTTGCCGAACACCATGGAGCATACGCTGACCGCGGTGCCGAGCGTATCCGAGATCGCGTTGACGCGACGGTACGCCTTCGCCCGCGGCGTATCCCACGAGCGGAACACCGCCTCGATCGCGCCCCAGAGCTGCTCCTCCGGCTCCTCCGGAAAGGGGCGGGCCGCGCTCTCCCGGACCAGCGCCTTGAAGCCGCCGACCAGATGGCGCAGCCCGTCTGGGGAAAGCTCGGTGTCCTCCCGAACCCCCTCCTCGCGCTTCTGCTCCTCCAGCAGCTCTTCGAATCGCTCGTTGCGCACTCCGAGAACCACGTTGCCGTACATCTGCACGAAGCGGCGGTAGGAGTCCCACGCGAAGCGAGCGTCGCCCGCTTCCCGGGCGAGCGTCTGCACGGTGCGATCGTTCAGCCCCAGGTTCAGGATGGTGTCCATCATCCCTGGCATGGATACCGCCCCGCCGGAGCGGACGGAGACCAGCAGCGGGCGCTCCGAGCCGCCGAAGCTCCTTCCGGTCGCCTCCTCGGTACGGCGCAGGTTCGCCTCCACCTGTTCCCGCACCCCGTCCGGGTACGCACCGGTCTCGCTGAAGCGGCGGCACACCTCGGTGGTGACGGTGAAGCCCGGGGGCACTGGCACCCCGATTCGCGTCATCTCCGCGAGGTTTGCCCCCTTGCCCCCCAGAAGAGCCTTCATGCGGGCGTCACCCTCTGCCTCACCGCCTCCGAAGAAAAAAACGTACTGGTCCGCCATGAATATCGTCGGAAAGGGGATATCGTCGGAAAAAAGTGAGGCTACTCGGAGGCCATGAACGGATAGCGCCAGCCGTGCGGAGGCTCCAAGGTTTCCTTGATGGTGCGGGGCGAGATCCAGCGGAGCAGGTTGAGTACCGAGCCCGCCTTGTCGTTGGTCCCGCTGGCCCGCGCCCCGCCGAAGGGCTGCTGCCCCACCACGGCGCCGGTCGGCTTGTCGTTGACGTAGAAGTTGCCGGCCGCGTAGCGGAGCGCGGCGTCCGCCTCGACGATGGCGCTTCGCTCGTTGGCGAACACGGCGCCCGTGAGGGCGTACGGCGTCGTCCGGTCCACGATGCGGAGCGTCTCCACCCAGCGCGCCTCCGGGTACACGTGCAGCGACACCACGGGGCCGAACACCTCCTCGCACATCAGCTGGTACGCGGAATCCCTGGCTTCCACCAGCGTCGGCTGGATGAAGAAGCCCTCGCTGTCGTCGGCGGTGCCGCCCGCGAGGATCTCCACGTCGTCAGCGTTCCGCGCGTGCTCGACGTAGCCGGTGATCTTATCAAACGCCTTGCGGTCGATCACCGCGCCCATGAAGTTGCCGAAATCCGCCGGATCGCCCACGCGGATCTCCCCGATCATCTCCAGCAGCTTCGGCCGCAGCTCCGGCCAGATGGAGTCGGGAACGTAGATGCGCGACGCGGCGCTGCATTTCTGCCCCTGGTACTCGAAGCCACCGCGGACGATGGCGACGGCGAGCGCCTGCACGTCGGCGCTGGCGTGGGCGACGATGAAGTCCTTGCCGCCCGTCTCCCCCACCAGCCGCGGGTAGGAGCGGTAGCGGTCGATCCGCTCGCCCACCGTCCGCCAGATGCTCTGGAAGACCGCCGTGGAGCCGGTGAAGTGGACCCCTGCGAGGTGCTCGTCGGCGAGCAGCGCCTCGCTGATGGCGACCGGGTCGCCGGGGACGAAGTTGATGACGCCGGGGGGGAGCCCCGCCTCCTCCAGCAGCTTCATGATGTAGTAGCCGCTGTACACGGCGGTTCCCGCCGGCTTCCAGACCGCGACGTTGCCGAGCATGGCCGGCGCGGTCGGGAGGTTGCCCGCGATGGACGTGAAGTTGAAGGGGGTGACGGCGTAGACAAAGCCTTCCAGCGGCCGGTGGTCCAGCCGGTTCCACATCCCCGGCCCTGAAAAGGGCTGCTCCTCGTAGAGCTGCTGGGCAAAGTGCGCGTTCCAGCGGAAAAAGTCGATCATCTCGCACGCCGCATCGATCTCCGCCTGGTGAGCCGTCTTGCTCTGGCCCAGCATGGTGGCCGCGTTCAGGATCGGCCTCCACCGGCCGGCGAGCAGCTCCGCCGCACGCAGAAAGACCGCGACCCGGTCCTCCCAGCGCCACTCCGCCCAGTCGCGCCGCGCCTCCAGCGCGGCGCGGACCGCGGCCCGCGCCTCCTCCGCACCCCCGGCGTGCCAGTCGGCGAGCACGTGGGAGTGGCGGTGCGGCATGGTGGCGGTGTGTGTAGTCCCGGTGCGGATCTCCTTGCCGCCGATGATGGCGGGGATCTCGATTCGCTTCGCGCTCATCCGCTCCAGCGCCGCCCGCAGCGCGGCTCGCTCCGGGGTGCCGGGGGCGTGCGACAGGACGGGCTCGTTGATGGGAGGGGGGACGCGCGGGATCAGGCTCATGGCTCTTGTCCGGAAGAGGAGTACGCGAAAAGCGCCAAAGTACCCGGTGGCAGCCCGGTACGCCACCCGGAGCCGCTGCGGCGGCGCTTGACCCTCCTCCAGCCGGGAGGTAATTTCCGCGGAGATCCAGGTAACGGTCCGTCCCCGCGCAGCGCCATGACCATCGTCCAGCAGATCGAGGACACGCTCGACACCATCCGCCCCGCGCTCCGTGCGGATGGCGGCGACGTGGAGCTGGTGGAGTGGGACGAAACCGTGGGAATCGTCCGGCTCCGCTTGATGGGGGCCTGCAGCTCGTGCCCCATCTCCGTCATGACCATGAAGCAGGGGATCGAGCGCCGCATCCGGAGCACGGTGCCCGAGGTGCGCTCCGTCCAGGCGATTCAGGAATCCGGTCCCGGGTTCGCTTGACCGTCACCGACCTCCCGTCGCACGACAGGGCACGATGAACGCGGAACGCGACCACCTCCTGCGGCGGGTGGCCGCCGCTCTCACCCGCGTCGCTCACCCCGCCACCGGCGAAGACGTCGTTTCTTCCGGGAGGGTGCGCGAGCTGGACGTGGATGAGGGCGGCACCGTCCGCTTTCGCTTCGCGCTGCGGCCGGACGATCCGGGCTCGCTGGTACGGGAGGCGCGCGCCGCCGCGCAGGCGGTGGAGGGGGTGTCGAAGGTCAAGATCGACATCGGCCTTCCGGCCGCGGCGGGAGCGGCACCGGCTGCGGCCGCGCCGCAAAAGCAGTCGCCGCTCCGGCCGGGCTCCGTGCCGGCACCTACCCCGAGCCCGGACCTCCTCCCGGAGGTGCGGCACGTAGTCGCCGTGTCCTCCGGCAAGGGCGGGGTGGGGAAGAGCACCGTCGCCGTGAACCTGGCGGTTGCGCTCGCGCAGGCGGGGCAGCGGGTGGGCGTGCTGGACGCGGACGTCTACGGACCCAACATCCCCCTGATGTTCGGGGAGCGCCGCCGGCCGAACGTGACCGGCGCGAAGGGCTCGGAAAAGATCGAGCCGCTGGAGGCGCATGGCGTCCGGCTCATGAGCCTGGGCTTTCTGCTGGAAGACGCGCAGCCGGCCATCATGCGCGGTCCGCTGATCGCCGGAATTCTGAAGCAGTTCCTGGAGCAGGTGGAGTGGGGGCCGCTCGACTACCTGGTGGTCGACATGCCCCCCGGCACCGGCGACGCACAGCTGTCGCTGGTGCAGACCATCGACCTGCACGGCGTGGTGATGGTGACCACCCCGCAGGAGGCGTCCACCGGCGATGTGCTCCGCGCCATCAAGATGTTCGAGCGCACCAACACCCCCGTGCTCGGGGTGGTGGAGAACATGAGCGGGTTCCGTTGCCCCTGCTGCGGGGAGAGGCTGGAGCTGTTCGGGAGCGGCGGAGGGCGGCGTCTCGCCGAGCAGACCGGCACCGAGTTTCTGGGGGAGGTGCCGCTGGAGATCGCTGTGCGGGAGGGGGGGGACGCGGGGCGCCCGATCGTCGCGGCAGCCCCGGATTCTGAGGCCGCGAAGGCGCTGCGCGCGGTGGCCGACCGGGTGATCGCCGCCGCCGGATAGTGGCGTCGGCTATACCCGCGGCTCCTCCGCCAGCTCGTCCCAGAAAGGATCCATCTGCTCCGGGGCCGGGAAGGGCTGGCGGGTGAAGGTGTGCCGGGTTCCGACCCGCGACAGGATCACCGCGCCTAGCCCTACCGAGGTGGCCACCCACACCGCCAGCGCCACCGCCAGCTTGATCAGCGTACTCAACGCGCCCAGCCCCGTGATGGTCAACAGGTGGGCGCCGAGCAGCGGCGCGACTCCCGCCGCCAGTCCCGCGAACAGATAGGCGTAAGCGTGGCGGTGCCTCCCGAAGGCGGCCCCGTTCCGCTCCGCCGTCATCTCGCCGAGGGTGTAGGCCGCGGCGAGCAGCCCGAGGATCGCCGCGGCGAGCACCAGAACGGGGTACAGGGGGATCGCCACCAGCAGCAGCGGGATCCCGACGATGGAAACCGCCAGCAGCACCACCATGGCCACGAAGCCGGGGACGATCAGAAAGGTCGCCGCCACTCCGACCACCGCCGAGCGCAGCGTGGAGGCGCGGATCGTCTCGCTCACCGTTTCCAGATGCCGCAGTGAGTAGAAGACGATCGCGGCCCCCATCCCCGCCAGCACCAGCGCCAGGGCGAGGGTGGACACGATCCCGGTGATCCCTTCCACGATCGGAGCGAACCAGGAGCCCCGCAGACGGGCCGCCTGCGAACGCTCGGCCGCCCGACGCGGCGCGGTGTATGAATCCGCGATCCGCACCTGGCCCCGCACCTCGCCTCCCTCCCTACGCAGCTCCCCGCCGGCGACGCGCACGTTCCCCCGCACCACGGAGCCGGAGTCCAGCGTCAGCGTTCCGCCGGTGACCGTCGCGTCGCCGCCGATCCGTCCCGCGTTGTGCAGGTTTCCCCCCGCTACGCGGGCGTCGCCCCGCACCTCGCCGAGCACGTGGAGGTTTCCACCCACCACCAGCACGTCCCCTTCGACGACCTCTCCCACACCGATGGCCCGGTCCCCCTTCAGCAGGTGGAGCTCTGCCGGTCCGACAGGCGCGGCGGGCGGGCCCAGCGGCGAGGGAGGGGACTGAGCGACCGCGGGCCGCACTCCCGCCGCGAGCAGGGCGACGAGCAGGACGATCTTCAGCACGGGATCAGCGCGCATGGGCAACGGGCTCCACGGGGGAACGGGACAGACGGGCCAGCAGCCACAAGCTCAGCGGGACCCCGGCCGCGGCTGCGGCGCCGAGCCAGACCAGGCCGGACGGGTCCAGCCCGGCGGTGCGTGCGGAAATCCACTCCACCCACCGCAGGGCGCCGCCGCGAACTGCCGCTTCCGCCAGCCCGAAGGCGAGCGACATCAGTCCGCCGCGCACTCCCTCCACGCCCCACGCCCAGGAAGAAGAGGTGGAGAGCACCGGTCCGGAGACGAACCAGGCCACCAGCACCGCGAACGGCGCCAGGGGCGCAAGCAGCGCCGCGGCCATTGCACCCCAGCCGCGAGCGGTGGAGGGAAGCCAGCGGCGAGCGGTGGAGGGAAGCCAGCGGCGAGCGGCCGCGGATGCTGCGACCGGGCTCACCCGCGCCATCACCGCGTCGGCAAAGGCGGGGGACGGGGCGAACCGGGGAAGGGAGGATAGAGCGGCTACGATCTCCCGAGCCACCGCGACCGCCGCGGCGCACCGCTCGCACCGCTCCAGGTGCAGCCGCGCAGCCTCGCGGGCCTCCCCGGGCAGTCGGTCCTCCGCTGCCTGCTCCACCTGCCACTTGTCCAGGTGTGCGTTCGGATGGGAAAGCATTCCTCCTCCGGGGATGGATGGATCTTCCATGCTCACCTACGACGGTTCGGCTCGGGGGGTTTCACGATTCGCACCGCAGGTGCTCGAGCGCCGTCCGGAGCTCGCCGCGCGCGCGGTGGATGTAGGTCTTCACCGTGCCCAGCGGCACGTCCATGATCGTGGCGATCTCCTCGTAGGCGCGCCCCTCCACGTGGCGGAGCAGCACCGCCGTCCGGTACTCCGGCCGCAGCGTCCCGATCGCCCGCTCGATCTCCTCGCCCAGCTCCTGCGCCTCCAGCCGCTGATGCGGGTCCGGCTCGCCGGACGCCGGGTCGATCGTCGTGGCGCGCGTGGATTCCGCATCCGTTGCATTAGGAGCGCCATCCAGCGAAATCGTCTTCACCGTTCGCTTGCGTAGCGAGTCGATGGCCAGGTTGTTCGCGATCTTGAAAATCCAACTGGAGAACTTCCGGCGCGGGTCGTAGCGCTCGATGTTGTTGAAGACGCGGACAAACGCCTCCTGCGCCAGATCCTCCGCCTGCTCCCGGTCGCGCACCATGCGGAACACGAGCGAAAACACCGGCCGCTGGTAGCGGTCGAGCAGCTCGCGGTACGCGGCTTCGCTCCCCGAGCGGGCCCGGGAAACCAGCTCCTGGTCGGTTTCGGTGTTCAGAATCAACGCACGCTCGGAACGGGTCGGAGTCCTGTTCTGCGCACCGTACGCGGCGCGCTCCGAAAAGGTTTCACCGCCGCTCCTTGGGGGATGCCGGGGGGAGGAGCGTCTCTTGCCCTGCCCCCAGCGGTGCGGGTAGCTTCCGGGTTGATTCTATCCCTTCCCCGGGCCCCGCGCGATGCCACGGACCGACGTCCCGCCCCACCCCGCCGCGCCCGCCGAGGAGCGGGCGTTGCAGGTGCGTCGCATGTTCGCCGGCATCGCCGGACGCTACGACCTGCTCAACCACCTGCTGTCGCTCAATGTGGACCGGCTCTGGCGCCGCCGCGCGGTGGACCGCCTGGGGTGGGAGCGGGCACCGGAGGGGACGTACCTGGACAACTGCGCGGGGACGTTGGACCTGGCCGTCGAGCTGGCGCGCCGCCCCGGCTTTCGGGGACGGGTGGTGGGGAGCGACTTCACCTTCGCCATGCTGCGGAACGGTACGCACAAGATCCGCCGGCTCGCGGTGTCGCAGGCGTGCGCCGACGCGCTGGTACTCCCCTTCGCGGACGGGGAGTTCGACGGCGCCACGGTCGGCTTCGGCGTGCGCAACCTGGCCGATCCGGACGCCGGGCTACGCGAGATGGCGCGGGTGCTCCGGCCGGGCGCCCGCGCCGTGATCCTGGAGTTCACGACTCCGGGTTGGCAGCCCTTTCGCGCCCTCTACTTCTTCTACTTCCTGCGCGTCCTCCCGCTCGTGGGGCGGCTGGTGTCGCGCCACGGCTCCGCGTACTCGTACCTGCCAGAGTCGGTGCTCCGCTTTCCGGAGCCGCCGGAGCTCGCCGCCCGCATGGAGGCCGCCGGCTTCCGCGATGTGGCGTGGACCACGCTTTCCGGCGGGATTGCGGCGCTGCACTGGGGGGAACGGGTGTGAGCCCCCTGCTTTCGGCGGTGGGAGATGGGCTCGTTCTCACCTTTGTCGCCTGCTGCGTCGTTTCGGCCGCGCTGCAGATCGTCGCGTGGAGCCGGCACGCGCTGCCGGGCGTCTCCGTATCCCTCCGTTCCTTTCAGGAGCCGGAGCGCTTCTTCGATCGAATTGGGGTGTACCAGATTCGCCTCGCGCGCCGGCTCCTCACGGTGGGTGGCGTCGCGTACCTTTCCTTTGGCGTCCTGCTGCTGCTGGGACGTATGGCCCAATGAGCCACGGATGACGTTTCAGAACCTTCGCGAATTTCTTCACTATCTCGACCGGGCCGGAGAGCTGGTCCGCGTCTCGCATCCGGTCTCCGTGGAGCTGGAGATGGCGGAGGTCGCCGATCGCGTCATGAAGACGCCCGGTGGGGGGCCGGCGCTCCTCTTCGAGCGCCCGGTCCTGAGCGACGGCACGCCGAGCGCGATCCCGGTGGCGATCAACGTGTTCGGCTCGTGGCGGCGGATGTCGGCGGCGCTTGGAGTGCGCGACCTCCAGGAGCACGCCGACCGTATCGCCGAGCTGATCAAGCCGGAGATCCCCAAGGGACTCTGGGGAAAGATGCAGCTTCTCCCCAAGCTGGCGGAGCTCGCGAAGATCCCCCCTCGCCCCTTCCGCGGCCGCCCGCCGTGCCAGGAGATCGTGCTGCGGGAGGGGGAGTTCGACCTCACCCGCCTTCCCGTGCTCCGCACCTGGCCGGCGGACGGCGGCCCCTTCATCACCCTGCCGATGGTGATCACCCGCGACCCGGAAACGGGGATCCAGAACATCGGCATGTACCGGATGCAGGTGTTCGACGCCACCTCCACGGGGATGCACTGGCAGCAGCACAAGGGCGGCGCCGCGCACTTCCGCGCCTGGAAGCGGCGGGGCGAGCGGATGCCGGTGGTGGTCGCCATCGGCGGCGACCCGGCGACGATGTACACCCCCACGGCGCCGCTGCCGCCGGGGATCGACGAGTACCTGTTCGGCGGCTTTCTGCGGCGGGAGCCCGTGTACACTGCGCGGGCGGTGACCACCGACCTCCGGATTCCCGCGCAGGCGGAGATCGTGCTGGAAGGGTACGTCGACCCCGACGAGGACCTCGCGATCGAGGGGCCGTTCGGCGACCACACCGGCTTCTACACCCTGGAGGAGCGCTACCCCGTCTTCCACGTCACCACGGTGACCATGCGAGCCAGTCCGGTCTACCCGGCGACGCTGGTCGGCCGTCCCCCGGTGGAGGACGTGTACCTGGGCGGCGCCACGGAGCGGATCTTTCTCCCGCTGGCGCGGCTCACCATGCCGGAGATCGTGGACTACCACATGCCGCCGGAGGGGGTGTTCCACAACCTGGTGTTCGTGTCCATCCGCAAGGAGTACCCGGGGCACGCCTGGAAGGTGATGCACGGCCTCTGGGGGATGGGTTTGATGTCGCTCGCCAAGGTCATTGTGGTGGTCGACGAGGGGATCGACGTGCGAAACACCACCGAGGCATGGTGGTACACCCTGGGGAACATCGACCCCGAGCGGGACGTGCGCTTCACCAGGGGGCCGGTGGACGAACTGGACCACGCGTCGCAGATCCCCTCCTTCGGCTCCAAGATGGGCATCGACGCCACCCGCAAGTGGCGCGAGGAGGGCTTCGTGCGCCCCTGGCCGGAGATGATCCGCATGGACGACGACACCAAGCGCAGGGTGGACCGCATGTGGGACCGGCTGGGGATCGGGAGATGAACATCGACATTCCCCGCGAGAGGATCGCCGACTTCTGCCGCCGGCGGCGCGTCGTGGAGCTGGCCCTGTTCGGCTCGGTGCTGCGCGACGACTTCGGTCCTGACAGCGACGTGGACGTGCTGGTGAGCTTCGCAGCGGATGCGCGTCACTCGGTGTTCGATCACGTGGACATGGAGGAGGAGTTGCAGGGGATCTTCGGTCGCCCGGTGGACCTGATCGTGAAGGGCGCCGTTCGCAACCCGTTCATCCGCCATCACATTCTCCACAACCACCGGGTTGTGTATGCTGCTGCCTGACGAACGCGACGCGGCATACCTGTGGGAGATGCGCAACTCGTTGCGGACCATCGGTGGCTACATGGAGGGGCGAACCGAGGAAGCGTTTCGCTGCGAGACGATGCTGCAGGACGCCGTGCTCCGCCAGCTCACGGTTCTCGGCGAGGCAGCGGGACGGGTGTCCGCGGAAACGCGACAGCTGCACCCGCAGATCCCCTGGCGCAGCATCGTAGGGCTGCGGAACGCGGTGGTGCATCGATACGACAAGGTACAGCTCGGCGAGGTATGGCTCGTTGCCACCGAACGCGTGCCCCTGCTTCTGCGCCAGATCGAAGGCATCGTCCCTCCCGCACCCGAGGACGAGGCTTGACGTCGCAAGACAGTCCCGCAGCGAACGTTCCCTTGACCCCGGAAGGCCAGACGCTGCGGGGCCGCGGACGGCTGGCGGACTACGCCAACCTGGTCAAGCTCCCCCACACGGTCTTTGCCCTTCCCTTCGCCGGGGTGGGGGCGACGCTCGCCTCGTACCGCTATCCGGTGCGCGTGGCGGAGGTGCTGCTGATCCTGCTTGCCTTCGCCTCGGCGCGCTTTGCGGCGATGGGGTTCAACCGGATCGTCGATCGGGCCTACGACGCACGCAACCCGCGCACGCGGATGCGCGAGATTCCCGCCGGCAAGCTGTCGGTCGGCGAGGCGACGACGGCCGTGGCGCTGTCGAGCGCGGTATTTCTGGCGAGCGCGGGGCTGCTCAACCGGCTCTGCCTGCTCCTCGCGCCGGCAGCGCTGTTCTGGATCTTTTTCTATTCCTACACGAAACGTTTCACCCGCTGGGCCCACCTCGTGCTGGGGGCGGCGCTCGCCATCTCGCCGGTGGGGTCGTACCTGGCGGTCTCGGGCCGCTGGAGCGAGCCGCCGGGGCTGCTGCTGGCGCTCGCCGGCGCCACCCTCTGCTGGGTGGCGGGGTTCGACATCCTGTACTCGCTGCAGGACCTCCGCTTCGATCGTGAGCAGGGGCTGCACTCCGTCCCTGCTGCACTCGGCGCGCGGGGGGCGATCCGGGTGTCGCGGGTGCTGCACGCTCTCGCCGTCGCCGGCTTCGCGGCGGTCGGGCTGCTCCTGCCGCAGCTCGGGGTGGCGTACGCGGTGGCGCTCGGGGTGATCGCCGCCATGCTCGTTTACGAACAGGCGCTGGTGCGCCCGGACGACTTCAGCCGGATCAACGCGGCGTTCTTCAACGTGAACGGGGCCATCTCGCTGCTCTTCTTCGCCGTGGTGCTCGGCGAGCGGCTGCTCGCATGAGTTTGCCCTTCGTCTTCGGAATCACCGGCGCGAGCGGCGCGCCGTACGCCGTCAGGCTGCTTCGCGCGCTCAACGAGGCGGAGGTGCCGCTGCGGCTGATCGTTTCCGGCTACGGGTGGCGCCTGCTCGCGGAAGAGTCGGCGATCGACGGAGCGGACGCGCTCCGGGAAGCGACGGGCGACTGGTCCCGCGTGGAGCTGTACGACGCGCTCGACCGGGGCGCGACTCCGGCCTCCGGCTCGGCGCCCTCGCGCGGGATGGTGGTCTGCCCCTGCTCCATGGGAACGCTCGCCTCCATCGCGGCGGGAACCTCGCGCAACCTGGTGGAGCGGGCCGCTGACGTCGCGCTCAAGGAGCGGCGGCCGCTGCTGCTGGTCCCGCGCGAAACCCCGCTCTCGCTGATCCATCTGGAGAACATGACGCGGCTCACGCGGGCCGGCGCCACCATCATGCCGGCGGCCCCGGGCTTTTACGGGCGCCCGGAGGGGATCGAGCAGCTGGTGGATTTCGTCGTCGCCCGGATCCTGGACCACCTGGGCGTGGAGCATGACATCGGGGAGCGCTGGCGGAGCGGGGAACGCGAGCCGTGAAGATCGGGCTGATTTCCGACACCCACGGGCTCCTCCGCCCGGAGGTGTTCCGCGCGCTGGAAGGTGTGGATCACATCCTCCACGCCGGCGACGTCGGCGACGCGGAGATCCTGGTGGAGTTGCGGGCGATCGCGCCGGTCACGGCCGTGTGGGGCAACACGGATGGATGGGAGATCCGCGATCGGCTGCCGGAGATCGCCCGGCTGGAGCTGGATGGGCGAAGCCTCGTCGTGATCCACGGGCACCAGCTCGGCTCGCCGACACCCGCGGCGCTGGGGGAGGCGTACCCGCAGGCCGCACTGGTGGTGTTCGGCCACACCCACCAGCCGGTGATCGACCGCGTGGGCGGGGTGCTGGCGGTCAACCCCGGGAGCGCGGGGCCGTGCCGGTTCTCGCTGCCGGTGTCGGTGGCGATTGCAGAGGCCGCGGCGGGCGAGCCGCTCGGGACGCGGCTTCTGCACCTGCTCCCGCCTCGCTGATCCCTGCTCGACGTGTAAGGAGGTTCCCAACGCGCCTCCCATTCCCCTCCGGCGTTTCCCCACGCCGGCTTTCCGCGCGTCCCGTCAGAGGGCCGCCCCGGCACTCCCTAGCTTGGTTGCAGGCGCCCTTGCCCGCCGCGATTTTCTGCGCCTCTCCGCCCGTACCCCGGAGCAGATCCGGGCCGCCGGCGACGAGATGGACCGCCACCACGAAGAGGTGATGAAGATGTTTCCGGCGCCGACTGCCGGCCAAGGGAATCAGATCATGCAGCCGCGCATGGAGGGCGGGGTCAAGGTGTTCGACCTGACGGGGCGCAAGATCCAGTGGCAGGTGGAGCCGGGCCGCAGCGTGGAGGCGTGGGCCTACAACGAACAGGTTCCCGGGCCGCAGATCCGCGTACGCGAGGGAGACCGGGTACCCATCAACCTTCACAACGAGCTGGCGGAGTCCACCTCCATCCACTTTCACGGGCAGGAGGTCCCCATCGGTCAGAACGGGGTGACCTACATCCCCCAGCCGCCGGTGAAGCCGGGGAGGGGATGATGATCCACCCCATGCACCTGCACGGCATGCACATGACCGTGATCGACAAGGACTGCTGGCCGCAGCCGCAGCCGTGGAAGTGCGACGCCCTGAACGTCGCCCCCGGCGAGCGCTGGGTCGTGGTCGTCAATATGGAACACGCTCTCTTCGCCCGGGCGGCTCGCGACGGCGAAGTGGCCGCCGTGCACCTCCACCAAACCCCGGGCGATCGCCCGGCCCAGCCCCGCGCCCGCCCGATGGGCGTCGCCCCCTTCTTAGCGGGCTGGCTGCGGCAGGTGCCGGCGGAGCTCGGCGGAGACATCCGGGTGGATGCCCCCGGCACTCCACGGGCGGCGGGAGCGACCATGCGGCCTGCGTCTGCCACGGGGCGCCCGCCTTCATGCTGTCCTCGCGCTCATGCGACTACGGTACCTACACCTGGCACACCAACCGCGACACCTTCGACAAGATCGTCTGAGACGAGGTGCGCAGCAATGCAATCCGGGTGGCGATGCTCGCGTATCTGGCGTCGGAAGAGCCGGCGCGCCTCCCCCGCGCGCAGCGGGGTGATCTGCCGACGGATCCGCGAACCGGTGCTCCCTCGGCCTGGCCCGCCTGCTAGCAGCCGACGCGCAGCGCGGCGCAGAGCACCCGCTAGCGGAAGAGGGGCCTCATGGCTCCGCCGCCGCGGCTGGCGCCCGCGGCGGCACAGGCGCCGTCGGAGCCGCGGTATCGGCGGTATCCGCGCTCACACTGTCGCCCACCTGGAACTGTCGTAGCAGGGAGTCGGGGACCAGCGTCTCCAC
>JALZKG010000478.1 GCA_030859365.1 Gemmatimonadota bacterium | reverse complement strand
CCTCAAGGGAATCGGCGGCCGCGCCGCCGCGGGCTCGACCGGTGCGAGTGCGCAGATGGGGAGCATCGCGAACGGCGCCGCAGGTGCGATGGAATCCACCGCACGATACCTCCGCGACAACGACGTGGAGGCGCTTCGGCAGGATCTGGAGGGTCAGGTCAAAGAAAACCCTCTCCAGACGCTGCTGATCGGCGTGGCGGCCGGGTGGATCGTCGGCAAGATACTCCGCTAAGGCGATCCAATGGCAGACGACATTCGTATCGTCCCAGACGCCGCAGCTGCGGCGCCCGCTCCCCCGCCGGTAGGGGGTGAGCCATCGCTGGGCGAGCTCTTCAAGGAGCTGGCGCAGGAAAGCTCGGTCCTGCTGAAGCAGGAGATGGCGCTGGCCAAGTCCGAGATGCGCGAAAATCTCCGTAGCGCAGTCAAGGACGTGACCATGATGGCTGCAGGCGGCGCCGTGCTCCTCGTCGCGACGCTGGTCTTGACCGCATTTCTGGTGGTTCTCGTAGGAGATCTGATCGGCAACTACTGGCTGGGAGCACTGATCATCGGGCTTCTGTACGCGGTGGTCGGCTGGATCCTGCTGAATCGCGCGAAGAGCAACCTGTCGAGCGGTGATCTTCGACCCGAAACAACCATCCAGACGCTCCAGGAAGACAAACGCTGGGCACAAAACGAGGTTCGGCAGGTCAAGCGCGAACTGACCTGACCACCCACAATCAACGCTACCATCATCGGGAGAAGCTCATGGAGACACGGATGCCGGGCGATCGCGATCCAGTCACGCCGGGAACGGCCGAGGTCCACACACGGGTGACGGGAGCGACGGGCGGGGGCATGGCGGGCGCGACCGGGGCTTCCTCCCTCGGGGGGACGCGGGAGGCGAGCACCATCGAGAAGGCGGAGGGAGCGGTCGATCAGGCCAAGGATCGCGCAAAGGGGGCGGCGGATCAGGTGCGCGACAAGGCGCACGACGCCGCCGATCAGGTCAAGGGGCGCGCTCAGGAGCTGCGTGGGCGTGCGGGTGAGGTGACGTCGCAGGCGCAGGAGCGGGCCAGCGAGGCGCTCCACCGTGCAGAGCAGGCGCTGGAGGACAGCGGCGCGCTTCGCTACGTGCGGGACAATCCGCTTCCCGTGCTCGGCGTCGCCTTCGGCCTCGGGTACCTGCTCGCCGGAAGCAGCGACACCGGCGGGAGCTTTGGCAAGGCCAAGCACCAGATCCGGGGCGCCATCATGGGCGGCCTGAGCGCGGCTGTCGCGACCGAAGCCCGCTCCATGCTGGGTATGCAGGGGCAGGGAGGGGGCGGCGGCGGGCTGAGCTCCATGCTTCAGAACGTGATGGGCGGAGGATCCTCGTCCTCGCGGCAGGGGCAGAGCGGCGCCGCCGACGGCTCGGTGCACCGCCAGCCGAGCCATCAGGAGATGCGCTGAGCCGATGCCGCAGCGGGCGTACCGCGTCCGCGGAGGGGTACAGGGAGTCGGGTTCCGCTGGTGGACCCGCTCCCAGGCTCAGGCGCTTGGAATCAACGGATCCGTCCGCAACTGCGCGGACGGATCCGTTGAAGTTCAGATGTCAGGCGAGGCCGGCTCCCTGCAGACCCTCGTGGATCTTCTGCGTCACGGGCCTCCGGGCGCCCACGTCGCGAGTGTGGAGCCCATCGAGCCGGACAGTACAGGCATCACCGGCTTCCGGATCGAGCGATAAGCCCGAATGAAAGCCGAACAAAGAGAGGCGTAGATTCGCCTACACGGATCAGTCGGCAGCAATGGAAGCCTATGGGACCACTTTCGGTCCAGAATTGCTCCTGGAGCCATCTGGAAGGGGTTTTGCTCCCCGCTCCTCACTTGCCGACACAGAACTGCCCGAAGACCCTCTCCAGCACGTCCTCGATGGAGACGGCTCCGATCATGCCCTCCAGCGACTCGGTCGCACTGCTCAGATGGGTGGCGGCGAACTCCGCGGGAACCCCGCCTTCCCATGCTTCCAGAAACTCCCGCAGTTCGTCGCGTGCAGCGGCAAGAGCGCGCGCGTGGCGGCGACGGGTAACAAGGGGCGCTTCCACGTCGGCGGAGCGCAGTCCGGTGAAGAGACGCGCGAGCAGCGCTTCGCGGAGGGCGGGGAGCCCATCGCCGGTATGTGCGGACACGGGGATCCCCTCTTCGGAACCGGCGGTGCCCGTCTCCGCCTTGGTGCGGGCGAGCACCACCGCCGTGCGGGCGGCCTCCAGAAACTCCCGCTCGTCGTCAGCCAGCGCACGACCGGCGTCGGCACAGAACAGGACCAGATCCGCGGCGGCCAGGTAGCGACGTGCCACCTCGATCCCCATTCCCTCCACCCGGTCTTCCGTGTCGCGCAGCCCGGCCGTGTCCACCAGCCGCACCGGATAGCCGTCCAGCGTGCACGGGGCTTCCAGTGCGTCGCGCGTCGTGCCGGGGATCTCGGTCACGATTGCCCGCTCGGTGCCGAGCAGGGCGTTGAAGAGTGATGACTTGCCCGAGTTGGGGCGGCCGGCGAGCACCACCAGCGCACCCTCCCGAAGCATTTCCCCCTCGGACGCGGTGGCGAGCAGCGCCTCGATCTGTCGGAGCACCTCGCTGGCCCCGCCGTGCACGTGCTCCGGCGGCACCGGTGGCTCGTCCTCCTCCGGAAAGTCGATGGAGTAGGCGAGCAGCGCCTGCACCCCGATCACCCCCTCGCGGAGCGCCTCCACCCGCCGGGACAGCCCACGCTCCATCTGGTGCACCGCGGCACGGTGCAGGGCGGGGGAGGCGCCGTCGATCAGATCGCCCACCGCCTCGGCCTGCAGCAGATCCAGCTTGCCCCGGAGATACGCCCGCCGGGTAAACTCCCCCGGCACCGCCTGCCGTGCTCCCGCGGCGAGCAGAGCGTCCAGCACCAGCTGCGGGACCAGGGTCCCACCGTGGGTGGAGATCTCCAC
>JALZKG010000476.1 GCA_030859365.1 Gemmatimonadota bacterium | reverse complement strand
GAGGTGATGTACCTCGTCAACGCCATCTACTTCAAGGGCACCTGGCGGCAGCAGTTCGCCAAGAACCGGACGCGCGACGACGGGTTCACCACCTCCGGCGGTGTGCGCGTCCCGGTGAAGATGATGCACCAGGACTCCACCCAGCGCTACCTGGAGACGCCTGAGTTCCAGGCGGTGGACATGCCGTACGGCAACGGTGCCTTCGCCATGACGGTGATCCTCCCCGCGCCGGGGCGGGACGCGGGGGCACTGGTGGCGTCGCTCGGGCACGAGCGGTGGGCCGAGTGGCTCGGGCGCTTCGCGGAGCAGCGGGTGGACCTCTATCTGCCGCGCTTCCGGCTGGAGTACGAGAGCAGCTTCAACGACGCGCTCAAGGCGCTGGGGATGGAGATCGCCTTCGACGATCAGCGCGCCGACTTCACCGGGATGGCTTCGAGCGGGGGCATCTACATCAGCGAGGTGTTCCAGAAGACCTTTGTGGACGTGAACGAGGAGGGAACGGAGGCGGCGGCGGTGACCAAGGTCGTGATGGGAGTCACCTCCGCGCCGATGCGAGCATCGATGCGCGTCGACCGCCCCTTCATCGTCGCCATCCGCGAGCGCTTCTCGGGGACGCTGCTCTTCGTCGGGCTGATCGAGTCCCCGCCTACGTAGCAGGGCGCCGCGGTCCGCGGAGGCACAACGGGGTCCGGCGCGCGCCGGACCCCGTTTGCTTGACGCCTCCCCGCTTCGGCTCCTATATCTCCCTTTTCCCGGCCCCGTTCCCGAACCGCCCCGAGAAGCCGATGGCAAACGTCCCGACCGACCTGAAGTACACCAAGGAGCACGAGTACGTGAAGCCGACGGAGGAGGAGGGGGTCTACGTCGTCGGGATCACCGACTACGCGCAGGGGGAGCTGGGCGACGTGGTCTTCGTGGAGCTTCCGCAGCCGGGTGCCTCCCTTGCGGCGATGCAGAGCTTCGGCACCATCGAGGCGGTCAAGGCGGTCTCCGACCTGTACGCCCCCCTCGCGGGCGAGGTGACCGCGGTGAACGCCGCCCTCGACGCCGACCCCGCGCTGGTGAACAACGATCCCTACGGGGAAGGGTGGATGATCAGGATGCGGTTCTCCGACCCGGCGGCGCTCGACGCGCTCCTGGACGCGGCCGCCTACGAGGCGCTGGTCTCCTGATGGCGACGCTCACCTGGCACGGCCACTCCTGCTTCGGCCTGGAAACGGACGACGGCACGCGCATCCTCTTCGATCCCTGGCTGGACGAGAACCCCAAGGCCGACATCGGCTCGGAAGACATCGACCGGCTGGACTACATCCTCGTCTCCCACGGCCACGTCGACCACTTCGCCGACTGCGTGAAGCTGGCCAAGCGCACCGGCGCGACGGTGATTTCCACCTTCGAGCTGGTGGCGTTCTGCCAGGAACAGGGGGTGGAAAAGGGGCACGGGATGAACATCGGCGGCGGCTTCGGATTTCCCTTCGGCCGGGTGAAGCTGACGCCGGCGCTGCACACCGGCAGCATCGACGGCGACGAGGAAGGGGCCTTCACCACCGACTGCACCGGTTTTCTCCTCGACCTGAACGGGGGCACCCGCCTCTACTTCGCGGGCGACACGGCGCTGATCACCGACATGCAGCTGCTTCAGGGGCGGGTGGACGTGGCGCTCCTCCCCATCGGCGACAATTTCACCATGGGGATCGAGGACGCCGCGCGCGCCGTGGAGTTTATCCAGCCGAAGACGGTGATCCCCATGCATTACGACACGTTCGAGTTGATCGAGCAGGACCCGGAGGCGTTCCGCCGCGAGGTGCGCGGCCGCGCGGAGGTGCGCATCCTCCAGCCCGGCGAGTCGGTGACGATCTGAACGGTTCACCGCGGGCGGTCTGGCGGTTTCTTGAGACCCCACCCGCCTCCGGCGCGTGGAACATGGGGGTGGACGAAGCGCTCCTCGCCTCGGTCCGCGGCGGGGCGGCGCCCACGCTGCGGATCTACCGTTGGGACCCGCCCTGCCTTTCGCTGGGAAGGAACCAGCCAGCCCGCGGCCGGTACGACACTGGGCGCATCGCCGCGGCGGGGTGGGAGGTGGTGCGCCGCCCGACCGGCGGCCGAGCGGTGCTGCACGCGAAGGAGCTGACCTACTCCGCGCTGCTTCCGGAGGGGCTGCTCGGGGGGCCTCGGGCCACGTACGCGGCGCTCAACCGGGCGCTGGTGGCCGGGCTCCGTCGCCTCGACGTCGCCGCCGCGCTGCAACCGCGGAGCGGCCGCCGGGCAGCGGCGCCGTCGCTCGCTCCCTGCTTCGGAGAGGCGGCGGAGGGCGAGGTGGTGGCGGAGGGGAGTAAGCTGGTGGGGAGCGCGCAGCGCAGGGAGCGGGGCGTCCTGCTCCAGCACGGCTCGCTCCCGCTGGAGGGGGATCCCTCGGCCGTGGCGGCGCTGCTTCGCGACGCCACCGGCTCACGCGAGAGCGAAACGTTGCCGGTGTCGCTTGCTTCGTTTTGCACCCCGCTCCCCGCCTGGCCCGAGCTGGTGCGCACGCTCCTACAGGGGTGGAGCGAAGATCTTGCCGTGACGCTCTGTCCGGGTGCGCTCACCGCGGCTGAGGAGCTCGATGCCGCGGAGGCCGCGGAGCGGTTCCGGGATCCGGCATGGAGCTGGCGGAGATGAGCTTCCGTTTCTTTCCGTGGCTCCCAGGGGCACTTCCGCCCCGCGCCCCAGGTGAACGTCCGTCCAAGGATCGGCAGATGAGAAACGGATTTGGCAGGGAAGCGGTTGCGCTGCTCCTCGCACTGGTGCTCGCCGCCTGCGGCGGTGGAGACGGCGGCGCCGGAGGAGCGCGCGCCGACGCCGGCCCGGCGGTCCCCGGCGGCACCGCCATCTTCGGCATCCTGGGCGACTTCCAGGCGTTCAACACCATCACCAACACGTATTCGGCGGGTGACGAGGTGATGAAGTTCATGCTCTTCACCCCGCTGATCCAGTTCGATCAGAACCTCAACCCGGTCCCCTACCTGGCGGAGCGCTGGGAGCTGACGGACAACAACGTCACCTTCCACCTGCGCGACGACGTCCGTTGGCACGACGGCCAGCCGCTCACGGCCGAGGACGTCAAGTTCACCTTCGACCTCGCCAAGAACCCGGAAGCCGCATCGCTGCTCGGCTCCGCGTATCTTAACATGGTGCAGTCGGCGACGGTGATCGATCCACACACCATCCGCTTCGACTTTGTGGCCCCACACGCGCAGGCCATGGATGGATTCTGGTGGGCACCGATGCCGCGCCACCTGCTCCAGAACGTCGCCCCCGCCGAGCTGGCGCAGGCACCCTTCAGCCGCAACCCCACGGGGAGCGGGCCCTTCCGCTTCGTGCGCTGGGACGCGGGGCAGTCGCTCACCCTGGAGGCGAACGACGAGTTCACCCCCGCGCTCGGCGGCCGCCCCAACCTGGACCGTGTCGTGTTCCGGATCATCCCGGAGGCGACGACCATGGTGACCGAGCTGTTGAGCGGCACGACCGACGCCATCGGCTACACTCTGCTCCCCGACCAGGCGCAGCAGGTGCAGAGCTCCAATCAGGCGGAGCTGCACCACTATCCGCACCGCGAGTTCTTTTACATCGGCTGGAACCCGCAGCGTCCCCAGTTCGCGGACCCCGCCGTGCGGCGGGCGCTCACCATGGGGATCAACCGCGCCCAGATCATCGAGGCGCTGATGGGCGGCTTCGGGCAGCCGGCGGAGGGGATGATTCCGCCCTGGAGTCCGCTCTACACCGAGATCCAGCCGCTCCCCTACGACCCGGCCGCGGCGCGGCAGCTCCTCGCGCAGGCGGGGTGGCAGGACCGCAACGGCGACGGGATCGTGGAGAACGCGCAGGGGCAGCCCTTCCGCTTCACCCTGATCACCAACCAGAGCAACCAGCTCCGGGTGGACATCGCCACGGTGGTGCAGCAGCAGCTGCGCGCCATCGGGGTGGACGCGCAGCTGCGCACCCTGGAGTTCCAGTCGATGCTGCAGCAGCACCGCGGACGCGACTACGACGCGATCCTTTCCGGATGGATCCTGGACACCTTCCGGGTGGATCCCACCCCGCTCTTCTCCTGCGAGCAGGCGCGCACCCCCAACTCGGCGAACCGCACCGGCTACTGCAACCCGCGGGCGGACCAGCTGATCCAGCAGGGGATGCGTACCACCGACGCCGGGCAGGCGCAGCAGGTGTGGGCGGAGTTTTCGCGGGTGCTGCAGCAGGATCAGCCGCTCACCTTCCTCTTCTGGTCCGAGGACCTGGCCGGCGTCGGACCCCGGCTGCAGGGGGTGGAGATGGACGTGCGCAGCAAGCTGGTGAACGTGTCAGAGTGGTGGATCCCCGAGAACCGTCGGCGCCAGTAAGCCGCGGCGGTTCCTGAACCCGTGACCTTCCCGATGCCCAGATTTCTTCGCGGTGGTGTTTCCGGTATCTGCGGCGTCCTCGGTGTGGCGCTTCTCGCCGCCTGCGGCGGCGGGGACGCGGGACGGCAGGGTGCGGCGGACGGCGACGACGTTCCCGAGGCCGAGCGCTTCGGCGGAACGGCCGTGGTCGCCTCGATCGGCGACATCCCCGACATCAGCCCGCTGACCTCCACGGACAAGACGGCGAACGACGTGCAGCTGTACGCCCTATTCACCCCGCTGATCGCGTACGACGAGAACTTCGAGCCCGTCCCCCGCCTGGCGCGCTCCTGGGAGGTCAACCCGGAGAACACCTTGCTCACCTTTCACCTGCGCGACGACGTCTTCTGGCACGACGGACCGAAGACCACGGCGTACGACGTCAAGTTCTCGTACGACCGCGCGCGGGATCCGAACACCGCCTTCCCCAACACCGCCTTCTGGACGCACTACGGCGAGGCGGAGGTGGTGGACTCCTTCACCATCCGCTTCCGGATGGAGCCGCACGCGGACTTCCTGGACCCGTGGCGGGCCTTCGCCCCGGCGCCGCGCCACATCCTGGAGAACGTCGCGTCGGCGGAGCTCAAGAACCACCCGTTCGCGACCACCCGCCCGGTGGGGAACGGCCCCTTCCGCTTCGTGTCCCGTACGCAGGGTCAGAACTGGGTGTTCGAGGCGAATCCGGACTTCCCGGCGGAGCTGGGCGGCCGGCCGTACCTGGACCGTCTGGTGTACCGCTCCATCCCGGAGCAGACCACCCTGCTGACCGAGCTGCTCACCGGAAGGATCGACTACTACATCGCCCCGAGCCCGGAGAACGCCCAGCGCATCCAGCAATCGCAGCAGGCGCGGCTGATCACCTACCCGGACCGCGCGTTCGTGCTGATCGGCTGGAATCACCGCCGGCCGCAGTTCGCGGACCCGCGGGTGCGGCGGGCGCTCACCATGGCGATCAACCGCGACGAGATCATCGAAGGGATCATGTACGGCTTCGGCACCGTCGCGAACTCCACCGTGCCGCCCTTCTACTGGAATCACGATCCCCAGGCGGGGCAGGAGCTGCGCTACGACCCCGACGGCGCGCGCCGCCTGCTGGCGGAGGCGGGATGGACGCCGGGGCCGGACGGCGTGCTGCGCAACGCGCAGGGGCAGCCCTTCCGCTTCACCCTGGTGACCAATCAGGGGAACCAGGAGCGGATCGACATCACCCAGAAGGTCCAGTCCGACCTGGCCCGGATCGGCATCCAGGCGCGGCCGCAGCAGCTGGAATGGGGCACGCTGCTGAGCCGCCTGCAGGACGTGGAAGCGCGCGACTTCGACGCGGTGGTGATCGGCTGGGTAACCGAGTTTCGCATCGACGACACGGACCTGTTCGCGTGTGACAAGCGGAACGATCCCTACCAGTGGGTCGGATACTGCAATCCGCGGACGGACCGCCTGCTGGAGCGCCTCCCGCTGACCGTGGACCGCTCCCAGGCCAAGCCGCTCTGGGAGCAGTACCAGCGGCAGATCGCGGCGGACCAGCCGTACACCTTTCTTTACTTCCAGGAGCGGCGCGAAGGGGTGAGCAACCGGCTCCGCAACGTGGACCCGGACGCCCGCGGCGATTGGGTGGGGGCGCAGAAGTGGTACATCCACCCGGATGGACGGCGCGGCGGGGTGGCACCCGCGTCCTAGCGCGCCGCCCATGGGCACCGGGTTTGCGTTTCGGCCCCGCACGGCGTGCAACCCACGTCGCCCGGGGCGTTTCTTTGAGGCAGCCATCACGAGGTGTACGTGCTCGGATACCTGATCAAGCGCCTGCTCGGCGCGATCCCCCTGCTGCTGGGGATCCTGACACTGATCTTCTTCATCATCCACATCGCGCCGGGTGATCCCACCGCGCGCTTCTTCAACCCGAACGTGAGCCCGGAGGTGATCGCGCAGATGCGGCGCAACCTGGGGCTCGACCAGCCGTTGCACATCCAGTACTTCCGCTGGCTCAGCGCCTTCCTCCGCGGCGACTTCGGCTACTCGTTCGGGCAGATGCGGCCCATCTCCGAGATCCTCCCGGAAACGCTCTGGAACACGGTGCAGCTCACCGGGGTGTCGCTGATCGTGATCTTCATCGTGGGGATGCTGGTGGGGATCGTCCAGGCGGTGCGGCAGTACTCCGCCACCGACAACGTGGCCACAGTGGTCGCGCTCTTCTTCTACAGCATGCCGAGCTTCTGGTTCGCGCTGATGCTGATCCTGGTCTTCAGCCTGAAAGCGAGCCAGTGGGGGTGGACGCTCCAGTTTCCGGCCTCGCAGATGATGAGCGTGGGCCACGAGTTCCTGTCGCCGGCGGAGCAGGTCCGCGACCGGCTGATGCACCTGATCCTTCCCGCCACCGCGCTGGGGATCGGCTCCGCCGCCGGCGTCGCGCGCTACATGCGAGGCTCCATGCTGGAGGTGATCCACCAGGACTTCATCCGCACCGCGCGGGCGAAGGGCCTGTCGGAGCGGACGGTGATCTTTAAACATGCATTGCGCAACGCGCTGATCCCGATCATCACCCTGCTGGGGCTGTACCTCCCCTTCCTGCTGTCCGGGGCGGTGCTGGTGGAGACGATCTTCGCCTGGCCGGGAATGGGGCGCCTGATCGTCGACGCCATCTTTCAGCGCGACTACCCGCTGGTGATGGCCACCTCCTTCGTGATCGCGGCCATCGTGGTGCTCGGCAACCTGATCGCCGACGTGCTGTACGCGGTGGTAGACCCTCGCATCCGAGCCGAATAGAGTATGGTCCAGGCCAACCCCGACGTGGAATCAAGCCCTCCCGAGCCGATCTCCGCCGGCCAGAACCCATCCGCCGGGCGGGACGCGCCGGGGGCGGCGGGCGCGGGGCCGATACTCCTTTCCGCCCTTCTCCCCGGCGCGGGGCACATCGTGCGCGGGGCGTGGCGTAAGGGGATGACGCTGCTGGTGGTGTGGGGCGGCCTGCTCGGGCTGCTCCACCTTTCGCAGGGCGCCATCGGGGCGCTGTTCACGGCGCGGCGCACCCCCATCAGCGGAGTGGTCGCGGCGGTGACGCTGGGGCTGCTCCTGCTCGGGGTGTGGGGGTGGGCGCTGTACGACCTGCGGGTGCGGGCGGCGCGTCCGGCGCGCCAGCACGGCGACTCGCAGTGGGCCATCGCCGCGCGCCACCTGCGCCGCAACCGGCTGGCGATGATGGGGCTGTGGATCATGCTGCTCCTGTACGTGGTCACCATCCTGGCTCCGCTGATCGCGCCATTCGATCCGGCGGCGCAGGGCGACATCGTGACCACGCGCTACCTGGCACCCTCGGCGGAGCACCTGATGGGGACCGACAAGTTCGGGCGCGACATCTTTTCCCGGGTGCTCTGGGGGAGCCGCATCTCGCTGACCATCGGCTTTCTCGCCGTCGCCATCTCCATCACCCTGGGCGTCGCGGTGGGGGCGCTCGCGGGCTACTTCGGCGGGTGGGTGGACACGGTGCTCATGCGCTTCACCGACATGATGCTGTCGTTCCCGCGGCTGGTGCTCCTGATCGTGGTCATCGCCCTCTTCGAGCCGTCGCCGGGGCTGGTCATCACCGTGCTCGGGCTGACCGGGTGGATGGGCACGTCGCGCATCGTGCGGGGGGAGGTGCTCAGCCTTCGCGAGCGGGAGTTCGTCCAGGCGGCGCGCGCGCTGGGGATGGGTGACGCGCGCATCATCCTCCGCCACGTGATCCCGAACACGCTGTCGCCGGTGATCGTATCCGCCACGCTCGGCATCGGCCTCACCATCCTGACCGAGGCGGCGCTCTCCTTTCTCGGCCTGGGCGTTCAGCCCCCGACCGCGAGCTGGGGGAACATGATCGCCGACGGTCGCGACGCCCTGATCACCGCCTGGTGGATCGCGACTTTCCCGGGGCTCGCCATCGTCTTCACCGTGATCGCCTTCAACCTGTTGGGCGACGGGCTGCGCGACGCGCTCGATCCCCGGCTGAGGACGTGAGGGGCACATGCCCGCTCCCATCGTGCAGCCCGGCCAGATGTCGTACGAGGAGTTCCTCGAAGCGTACGAGGGAACCCGGGCGGAGTGGGTCCGTGGAGAGGTGGTGCCGATGACACCCGTCGCGCCCCGTTACCAGCTCATCGCGAACTACCTGATCTCGCTCTTTCAGCTCTTCTGTGAGCGGCACGGCGCGGGGACGGTGCTGTCCGCGCCCGTGCAGATGAAGGTGGATGACGTCGCGCGGGAGCCGGACGTGATGGTCGTGGTCCCGGAGCACGCCCACCGGATCAAACCGACGCGTGTCGAGGGGCCCGCCGATCTGGTGGTGGAGATCATCAGTCCGGAGAGCCGGGGGCGAGACCGGGGCGACAAGTTTTACGAGTACGAGCAGGCGGGCATTCGTGAGTACTGGCTGCTGGACCCACAACGGGAGCGGGCGGAGTTCTACGGCCTGGACGAGCGGGGTGTTTATCGGGTGCTCGCCGTCAGTGACGGGCGCTTCGAGAGCACCGTCCTCGTCGGCCTCTGGCTCCGCGCGGAGTGGCTCTGGTTGGAGCCGCTTCCCCCTCTGATGCCGGTGCTGCGGGAGTGGGGGCTGGTTTGACGGAGCCGGAGTCATCGGTTCGGCCGACGTATCGTACGGTTCACCTGGACCCGCGAGTGAACGCGGTGGAGATCACTTTCTCCGGTCCCTTTGCGTGGCTGCCCGGTCAGACGGTTGAATGCTTGTCCTCTGCCGCCGCCGGGGCCAGCCAGGGCGTTTATATCTGGACAATGCCGACCCCGGGTGGCGAGCTTGTCTACTACGTAGGCGAAACCCGCCGGACCTTCGCGCGGCGAATGGAAGAGCATCTATCCGAACAGCTGTCGGGCCGGTATCGATTGTATGAGCCGAGTGCCTTTGCGCGGGGCGAGAAGCAACTGCTATGGCGTGGTGTGTACGGACCGGGCTCGGAGCGGAATCTCGCCGGCTTTGTCCAACAGCTTTCGACGCTTGCCCCCGCGCTGGTCCGCTTCGTGAATGAGATGCGGTTTCACGTCGCGCCGACAACCTGTAGTGATCGCGTACGTCGGCGGATCGAGGCAGCTATTTCGCACCACCACCGAAGTCAAAACGGCGTGGTCGGAGCATTCCAGGATGAGGATGTCCGCTATGCGCCGCGTCGTCCCGATGAAGAACCAGTCCGCGTACACACAGAATGGCAGCACCCGCCGCTGGGTGTGCCGACGTTGCTGGAAGCATGAAGAGCGGCCGAGCAGGACGGTCCAGCGGACCGGCGGCTCAGGTCGCACGCGGTCCGGCTGTTGGTCGCGAGCGTAATTTGGTCGCCGGGTATCGCTCGCCCTCCTCACGGGCAGGTGCCTGGCAGTGGTCAGCCGGTCTGTCTGTTGCCGACCGGCAACCGGCGGCGGAAAGGATAGCCTAAAAAAGATGCCCGAACCCATCCTGCAGGTCGAGAACCTCCGCACCTACTTCCGTACCGACGCCGGCGAGGCGAGGGCGGTGGACGGGGTGTCGTTCCACGTGAACCCGGGCGAAACGCTCGGGATCGTGGGCGAGTCGGGGAGCGGCAAGAGCGTCACCGCGCTTTCGGTGATGCGGCTGATCCCCCGGCCGCCCGGCTCCATCGAACCGGGATCCCGCATCCTGTTTCGCGGTGAAAAGGGCGTCGAGGACCTGACGAGCGTTTCCGAAGAGCGGATGCGGCGGATCCGTGGCAACGACATCGCCATGATCTTCCAGGAGCCGATGACGTCGCTCAACCCCGTCTTCACCGTCGGGAACCAGATCATGGAGTCGCTGCGTCTCCATGAGGGACTGACCAAGCGCGACGCACGCGATCGGGCCATCGACATGCTCAAGCTGGTGGGGATCCCCATTCCCGACCAGCGCGTGGACGAGTACCCCCACCAGCTTTCCGGCGGGATGCGGCAGCGGGTGATGATCGCCATGGCGCTCGCCTGCGGCCCCAAGCTGCTCATCGCCGACGAGCCGACCACCGCGCTGGACGTGACCATCCAGGCGCAGATCCTGGAGCTGCTCAACCAGCTCCAGGAGGAGCTGGGGATGAGCATCGTCCTGATCACGCACGACCTCGGCGTCGTCGCGGAGACGTGCGATCGGGTGATCGTGATGTACGCGGGGCAGGTGTTCGAGGAGGGGCCGGTGGACGACGTCTTCCACGATCCGCAGAACCCCTACACCGAGGGGCTGCTCCGCTCCATGCCGAAGCTGGGGGAGAAGATCGAGCGGCTGGCGGTGATCCCCGGCGTGGTCCCGGCGCCGACCGCGTGGCCGGTCGGCTGCCGCTTCCACGACCGCTGTCCCTACGGGTGGGACAAGACCGAGCGGGAGGAGCCACCTCTCTTCGAGGTCGCCCCGGGGCGCCGCAGCAAGTGCTGGCTGGTGGAGAACCCGGAGCGGCGCGAGGAGGTGCGACGCGCCACCGGCGGCTTTACCCCGCGGGGGGCGGAGACCGGGACGGGCGCGGCGACGCCCGTGGCGGGAGCCCCGGAGGACGGCGCGTGAGCACGCCGGAGGGACGCACCCCCGCGGGGACGCAGACC